>AEPR01000345.1 GCA_000195205.2 Oxalobacteraceae bacterium IMCC9480
TGATGGCGGTGCTAGCCGACGGCATGGGCGGACGCACCGGCGGCGCGATGGCGGCCGAACAGGTGATCCGCACCGCGCGCCAGCTATTCGACGAATTTTCACCGCTGACCGGCGACATCGACGCGATGTTACACACTATCGCCCTCGAAGCGCACACCATCATCAAGCTCAGCGGACTGACCGTCGAAAAGGAACCGCACAGCACGCTGGTGGTGCTGGTCCTGACACCCTCAGGCAGCGCGCACTGGGCCCATGCCGGCGATTCGCGGCTCTATCGCTATCGCGGCGCGGCCTTTGCAGAACGCACCATCGACCATTCATTTGTCGAACGCCTGATCGAACAGGGCCGGCTCAGACCGGAAGAAGCCGCCAATCACCGCTTGTCAAACATCCTCGTCAACGTGCTCGGCAGCCTGCGCGAAGAACCCTACGTTACGCTGGGCCGGCATGACGGACTGCAAGCCGGTGATGCGTTCCTGCTGTGTTCGGATGGACTCTGGCATTACTTCAGCGACGAAGAAATGGGCGCGGCGATTGCCGCAAACACGCCGCGCCAACTCTCCGAACTGCTGGTCGGGCAGGCGCGCGAGCGGGCTGCCGGTGACAAGGCTGACAACTGCACGATGGCAGTGGTGAAGCTGACGGCGGTGTAGCGGAGCCGACGGATTCTTGCCTGCGCCCTGCCAAACAGAACTTACTGCTTCGCCGCCGCTGCCGCCGCATCTGCCGCCGCCTTTTCGTTGGCCGCTTTCAATGCCATGGCCTTTTCCTCTTCCCCGGCGAGCTTCCTGGCCTTGCGCTCGGCCACCTGTTTCTGGCGTGCAGCGGCATCGGCTTGTTTCTTGTCGAAGGCGCTCATATTGGCGGCACGTTGTGCTTGCCCGGCCTGCTCGCTGGCCTGCTGTCGCGCAGCCTTCGCATCAAAAGCCCGCTGACGTGCCTGCGGGTCGATGGTGGCATCGCGCTGCTGCGAACCTTGTGCTTTTACGGTATTGGCGGCGCGGTCGGCGGCTTTGATGGTGGCGGCTTTTTCGCGATCGCGCATGTCCTGTAAACGCTGCGGCGCTTCGGCCTGCTCTTGCACGGTGCGGATTTCAAGGGCCTTGTCGCGCTGGTCAGCACGGTCGCGCCGGTTGATGTAATTGGCTTCGACTTCGACGGACCGGACTTCGGCCAGCGCAATGCGCCGCTGCTCCCGGCCACGATCATTGCACGCGGTCATGAAGAACTTGTCGAAGCAGACCGCTTGCGCCCACAGATCGGTTTGCTCGATCGTGACGCGCCGCGCCGCTGCATCATTCAATGCCTGCGCGGCCAGCTCGACGGTGACGATAGAACCGGACGGCCAATTGAGCCGCAAGCCGGACGGCGGTAACGGTGCCTCGACAGACGCTGCCGGATAGAAAACGGAACAGGCGCTGGCCAGTCCGGCACCGGCCACCAGCAGCGCCAGTCGCAGCGCACGGCGCAGGGAAAAACTATTCAGCAGGACAATCATGATTCGACATCTTTCAGGTTCAGACCGCGAGGTCGATGGCATTGCGGCGCGGTGCTTCCATGTATTCGCGCGATTGCATTTCGATGATACGCGAGACGGTCCGGTGGAATTCATTGGACAGCGTGCCTTGCGTGTACAACTCTTCCGGCGCGACCGCTGCCGACATCACCAGCTTGATCTTGTGATCGTAGAACACGTCGATCAGCCAGGTAAAACGGCGTGCTTCCGAGGACATCGACGCCGACATTTCGGGCACCGCCGACAGCACCACCGTATGGAAGCGGCTGGCGATTTCGAGATAATCATTTTGCGAACGCGGACCACCGCATAGCGTCGCAAAATCAAACCAGATTGCACCGCCGGCACGCCGCAAGGCGCGGATTTCGCGCGCCTCGATACGCACACGCGGGTCTTCGTCGGCGGTATCGGCGACGCTGGCAAACGCATCGCGCAAGGCCTTGTCGGACACCGCATTGAGCGGCGTGTGATAGGCCTCGACCTGCTCCAGCGCACGCTTGCGGTAGTCATTGCCGGCATCGACATTCATCACATCCAGATGCTGCTTGAGTAGCGCGATGGTCGGCAGCATGCGGTCTCGGTGCAATCCGTCCGGGTACAGCGTATCGGGTGCGTAGTTCGAGGTAATGACAAATGACACGCCATTGGCAAACAGCGCGCGCATCAGGTTGTACAGGATCATCGCGTCGGCGATGTCGGAGACATGGAATTCATCGAAGCAGATGAGCCGGTATTTTTTGGCGATCTGACGCGCCACGACATCGAGCGGATCGGCGACTTTTTTGAGTGCATCGAGCTGGCGGTGCACGTCACGCATGAACTCGTGGAAGTGCACACGGGTCTTGCGCACTACCGGCACCACCGAATAAAAACTGTCCATCAAAAACGATTTGCCGCGGCCGACACCACCCCAGAAATACACGCCCCGGGGAATGTCGGGCCGGTTGATCAGCCGCTTGAAACTACTCGAGCGTTGCGACTTGAAGGCGATCCAGTCGTCATAACTTTGCTGCAATCGCTCGACGGCAGCTCGCTGCGCCGGATCGGCATTGAACCCGCGCTCGGCAAGCGCGTGTTCGTAAAATTCCATGACGGTCATCGGCTTCGGGTTCACGCGGGTTCTTTCGGTATGAATAGTGTCGGGTCAATTCGGGTAAAACGGAAGCCGTTCGGGCTGAGCTTGTCGAAGGCGCAC
>AEPR01000344.1 GCA_000195205.2 Oxalobacteraceae bacterium IMCC9480
CCACCGCGACTGCGACCACGTGCATTGCGGGCGTTCTTGTCATTGCGGTCGGTTTTTTCTTCCGGCTTGGTGACCACGACTGGTGCGACAACCACGGGCGCTTCCGGCTTCCTGAAGAAGAATCCGATCAGCTTGGCCATGAAGCCTTCTTCGGCTGCTGGTGCGGCCGTTGCTGCAACGGCTGGTTTGGCTGCTTCGACGACTTTGCGTTCGACGATCGGTGCGGGTTGGTCCGGCGTGATGCTCTTGACGACGGCTTCCTGGCGCGGCTTGGCTTCTTCTTTCTGGCGCTTGCCGTAGCTGATGTCGGTCTCGGCTTCCTCGACCATTGCATAGCTGGCCTGGATTTCTTCGAGGCGGGCATCGTCGTGCTTGATCCGCTCGAGTTTGTAGTGCGGGGTTTCGAGGTGCTTGTTCGGGATCATGATGATCGAGACCCGATGGCGGGTTTCGATTTTCAGGATCTCGCCGCGCTTTTCATTGAGCAGGAAAGCGGCGACATCGACCGGCGTCTGGATGTGGATCGCGGCCGAATTTTCCTTCATGGCTTCTTCCTGAATGATGCGCAGGACTTGCAAGGCGGACGATTCAGTATCGCGGATGTGGCCGGTGCCGTTGCAACGCGGGCAAGTGACGTGACTGCCTTCGGACAATGATGGACGCAAACGCTGGCGCGACAGTTCCATCAGGCCAAAACGCGAGATCTTGCCCATCTGGACGCGGGCACGATCAAAGTGCAGAGCGTCTTTGAGACGGGTTTCGACTTCGCGCTGGTTCTTCGCGTTTTCCATGTCGATGAAGTCGATGACGATCAGGCCACCGAGGTCGCGCAGGCGCAACTGGCGGGCGACTTCTTCGGCGGCTTCGCAATTGGTGTTGAAGGCGGTGGTTTCGATGTCGCTGCCGCGGGTGGCGCGGGCCGAGTTGACGTCGACCGAGACCAGCGCTTCGGTGTGATCGATGACGATTGCGCCGCCCGATGGCAGGGGCACGGTGCGCGAGTACGCGGTTTCAATCTGGTGTTCGATCTGGAAGCGCGAGAACAGCGGCACGTCGTCGCGGTAGCGCTTGACCCGGTGAACCATGTCAGGCATCACGTGGCTCATGAACTGCTGGGCTTGTTCGTAGATGTCGTCGGTATCGATCAGGATTTCGCCGATGTCGGGCTGGAAGTAATCGCGGATGGCGCGGATGACGAGCGAGGATTCCTGATAAATCAGGAAGGCACCTGTCGAGGACTGACCGGCGCCTTCGATGGCACGCCAGAGTTGCATCAGGTAATTCAAGTCCCACTGTAATTCATCGACATTGCGGCCGATACCTGCCGTGCGGGCGATCACTGACATGCCGGCGGGCAGGTCGAGCTTGTCCATGGTTTCGCGCAGTTCCTGGCGATCTTCGCCTTCGACGCGGCGCGAGACACCGCCGCCACGCGGATTGTTCGGCATCAGGACCAGGTAACGTCCGGCCAATGAAACGAACGAGGTCAGGGCAGCGCCCTTGTTGCCGCGTTCTTCTTTTTCGACCTGGACCATGATTTCCTGGCCTTCGCGCAGCGCTTCCTTGATCGAGGTGGCGCGGACATCAACGCCTTCCTTGAAGTAGGTACGGGCGACTTCCTTGAATGGCAGGAAACCGTGGCGCTCTTCGCCGTAGCTGACGAAACAGGCTTCGAGCGAGGGTTCGATGCGGGTAATAACACCCTTGTAGATATTGGATTTGCGCTGTTCGCGGCCGGTGGTTTCGATATCGATGTCGATCAGTTTCTGACCATCAACGATGGCGACGCGCAGTTCTTCTTGCTGCGTCGCATTGAATAACATGCGTTTCATTTTATTTTGCTCCGTGACGACTCAGTGGTCGTCTTCAGTGCCGCCTTGTTTTTAGTATGGCGGCAAAAGTACAGGGATGTACGCGAGACCGGAGAATGCGGGAGGGAAGTGCCTTGGCGTGCGTCAAACCGGCAGGCCGGTTATGTCGCAGCGGAGCGCAGATGTCATTGTCCTAATTGCCGGCAACATGTCGCCGGACGTCGCGCGCTTCGGGTATCGAGCGCAGCATCGGCGGCAGGGCGAACTGGATAAGCTAAACACACTTCCGGGTTCAGCAGAATCGGCAAACAGGGTGCAACTACATCAATCCGCAAGCTGGCCTTTGAGCTGGCGAGCTTGCGGAATTTATCCGTACATTCCGACTTCTCTGGTCAACATTCTTGCGCGCTGTCCGATGACATCAACGGTGCGACCTTGACTCGCGCAAAGATGCTGCATACACATCTTTTCCATCGTATTTGCAAATTGGCGAGGCCGATGGAGACGCCCCTGTGTAGAATGATCTTCTTTCTCACACCAGCAGCTGTTTTGTAACTACTGCGAAACAAGTATATATTCAAAATGAAGGACTTAGAGAGATTTTCTGGGAAAGAAGCTGAAACGCTCTCACCCTCCCGGTCGTCGCAAGTTTCTCCCCAAGTTCAGCTCATCACGATTTCCGATGAAGAGTCGGGCCAGCGGATAGATAATTTTCTTTTACGCATCTGTAAAGGCGTACCCAAAAGCCATATCTACCGGGTGCTGCGTTCCGGAGAAGTGCGTGTCAATAAGGGCCGCATCGACCAGACCTACCGGTTGATCGAAGGTGATGTTGTCCGTGTGCCGCCTGTGCGGGTTGCTGAAAAAAAGGAATCCACAGCGCCAGGTACCGAGTTCGTTACCCTGTTCGAAGATAGCCATCTACTGATCATCAACAAGCCAGCCGGCGTCGCCGTGCATGGCGGGTCGGGTGTCAGCTACGGGGTGATCGAACAATTGCGTGCCGCCCGGCCGGACGCCAAATTTCTGGAGTTGGTGCACCGGCTCGACCGTGATACCTCCGGCATATTGATGCTGGCTAAAAAGCAGTCGGCGCTGACCAACCTCCACGAGCAAATTCGTGATGGCGAGATCGACAAGCGCTATTTGCTGCTCGTGCAGGGCGATTGGCAAAATGCCCGCCAGCACATCAAGCTGCCACTGCATAAATTTAATGCGCCGGATGGCGAGCGGCGGGTGCGGG
>AEPR01000343.1 GCA_000195205.2 Oxalobacteraceae bacterium IMCC9480
ATGACGAAAACGGCTACCATTATGTAAGACGTGTGTTGGCAAACCAATACAATCTTGGTGACCGAGAGCCGAATATTCAGGTTTGGTCAGTGGACACACGTAATGATAGAGCATTAACTTTACGCCATATGGAATTCCAGCGCCGCCCTCTAAACCAACAGGCCAATGAAGTATTAAAGCATGCGACACGCCTATGGGGATTTGATGTTCATTTGGACACGGTCGCGCCAGATGGGACGATTGTAAGTTCGTTGACTTGCAACATGGACCGGTCGAAGCCATCAAGAAGAAATTAAAAAGATAGCTTACCGTTTGAGCAACGACATTATCTCGAATAGCTCGGTCCGGATTTCCATGTAAAACGGATCGACAATCCCAGCGTGGCTCAATGCGCTATCAACTTCATCACTCTGATTCCAACGACTGTCGAGTTTGTTGCGCGCTCCACTAATGGTAAAACCTTGTTCGTAAAGTAACTCACGAATACGACGGATCAATAGAACTTCATGGTGTTGATAGTAGCGTCGATTTCCGCGCCGTTTAACCGGTTTTAATTGCGTAAATTCTTGCTCCCAATAACGCAGAACATGCGGCTTTACACCACATAATTCACTGACCTCACCGATGGTGAAATAACGTTTTGCTGGGATTAACGGCAACACCATAATCTCCGGCTTACTTGATCGATCGTTCATTTATTTTGATTAGGCCATGCGAGGAGGCAATACAGGATATTCATTTTCGACCATGCTTTTCAATTTTTGACTAGCATGAAAAGTAACAACGCGACGCGCAGTGATAGGGATTTCTTCACCTGTTTTTGGATTTCTCCCTGGACGCTGGGGCTTGTCTCGTAATTGAAAATTACCGAACCCGGATAGCTTCACCAACTCACCACGCTCTAGAGCATCCCTGATCTCATCGAAAAAAGTTTCGACCATATCCTTGGCCTCACGTTTATTTAAGCCTACTTGCTCAAAAAGCAGTTCTGCAAGCTCGGCCTTAGTTAAGGTTGGCAGCTCTTTTTCCGCTTGTGATCTAACCTGTGCTTCTAACATTGCGCGGTTTAAATCTGCACTCAACACGGATTGAAATTCGGTCGAGATAACGTCATTCATTAGTTTTCTCCGGCCCAGCTCTAAGTACGCAATTTCGCGCCATGTTTTTTATTGACAGATGACACAAATGCAGACATCGCTGCATCAACTTTATCGTCCTGCAATGTACTTTGAGTATCTTGCAAGGTGAATCTGAAAGCAAGACTTTTCTCGCCTGAAGATAAACCGGCACCACGATATTCATCAAACAAAACAATGGCTTGCATTGACTTACACGCGATATTTTGGGTCTTTTCTACATTGAAAGTATCAATCAAATCTTGTACACGGACCGCCTGGTCGACGACTACGGCTAGATCGCGAGTTACTGCGGGAAACTTTGAAATCTCCTGGAATGCGGGCAATGATCGTGACTGCAATACCGTCGCGTCAATTTCAAATAGTACCGGCGCTAATGGCAATTCGTAGGATTGCTGCAAACGCGGGTGTAGTTCCCCAATAAACCCAACGTCTTTACCTTCGACGAGGATGGTTGCTGATCTGCCCGGGTGCAACGCAGGATGCCGTATCGACACGAACCGTGCTACTGCTGGGGCCAATAACGCCTCGATGTCCGCCTTGATATCAAAATAGTCGATATTGCGGGCCCCAAGCCCCCATTGCTCATCCGCTGCTGGACCATAGGCCAATGCCGCTAAGCGTTTGGTTTGCGAGTATCCCGCGACTGTCAAGGCACCATCTTTCACACCACTATCGCGGCGATATACCGTACCAAATTCGAACACCCGAATCCGGGATGCTTTTCGGTTGAGGTTGTAGCGGACATTCGCGATCAAGCCACCAATCAAGGTTGAACGCATTACACTCAATTGACTAGCAATTGGGTTACGCAATTTGATCGGGGCATCGTTGCCGGCGAAATCATGCTCCCAAGATTCTTCAACGAAACTAAAATTAATTACTTCCTGATAATCCCGGCCCGCAATCTGTCTACGTACCGTAAACAATGAACGCACTTCCTCCGGCCGCACCCGTATTGCATTTGCTGCGACAGGTGGCACCGCAGGGATGTTTTCAAAACCAAAAACCCGTGCAATCTCTTCGATCAAATCCTCTTCAATTTCCATATCGAACCGGAAGGAAGGCGGCGTTACCTCAAACTCACCAGATTTCTGCTTGAACTCAAAACCGAGACGCGAGAAGATTTCTGCAATTTGTTCATCGGTAAATGGAACACCGATGATTTTACTGGCACGCGACGTTCGCAGAGATACCGGTAGCCTGGACGGCAAATTAGCAGTTTGGTCGTCGATTGGCCCGACCATGGTAATACCTGTTTGTCCGCATATCTCGACAATCAACGCCGTGATGCGCTCAATACTATCGACTGTCGTTGCAAAATCGACACCCCGTTCGAATCGATGCGCTGCCTCCGTTGAAAAATTATATCGACGGGCTCGTCCCTGTATCGCCTGCGGGAACCAAAATGCCGCCTCCAAATAGATATCCTGTGTATCCAACGTTACTGCCGTAGCGTCGCCGCCCATAATTCCGGCCAGAGATTCGATCTCCTGCTCGTCTGCGATCACACCGACCCAGTCATCTACCGTGACTGTATTACCGTTCAACAATTTTAATGCTTCTCCGACGCGCCCCCAGCGTACATCGAGACCACCATGAATTTTAGATAAATCAAAAACATGTGTGGGCTGTCCCAGCTCGAGCATCACATAGTTGGAAATATCGACCAATGCAGCAATCGATCTTTGTCCACTTCGCTCAAGCCTCTGTTTCATCCATTCAGGTGTTGCGGCTTTCGCATTCAAGCCGCGGATTATTCGCCCGGAAAACCGTCCGCATAAGTCAGGAGCACTGATCTTTACCGGCAAGATATCGGCCATGGTGACTGCTACAGGCTGATACGTCGGCTTTTTTAACGCACAACCTGTTAGTGCAGATACTTCACGAGCAACACCAAGAATCGACAGGCAGTCCGCCTTGTTGGGTGTGAGCTTGATCGTAAATTTCAAGTCGTTCAGCTGAAAGTAGTCACGAAAGTTTTGACCTACCGGCGCGTCATCAGGCAAGTCAATCAACCCGCTGTTTTCGTCTGAAAGCTTCAACTCCTTTGCCGAGCACAGCATCCCTTGGGACTCGACACCACGTAGTTGACCTACCTTGATCTCGAAGGGTTTCCCGTCATCGCCGGGCGGAAGTACCGCACCAACGATTGCACAAACAACCTTCATACCAGCACGTACGTTTGGGGCACCGCAAACGATATTAAGCAACGTTCCTGTACCAACGTCGACTTGGCAAACGTTGAGACGATCAGCGTTCGGATGTCGCACCAACTCAAGAACCTTGCCGACTACAACATGGGAAAATGGTGGCGCTACCGGATTGACTTCTTCAACCTCCAGGCCCGACATCGTTAGCAAGTGCGACAACGCATCCGACGTCATCGTCGGATTGACCATGGAACGGAGCCAGCTTTCAGAAAATTGCATGTGTAAACCTTTTGACGACAGACGTCATGAACTAGGAATAAAGCGGGCGGCACTGCTAGTACCTCCCCTTGTCACGACGACATATTGATCAGTTGAACTGTTTGAGGAAGCGCAAGTCACCTTCGTAGAACAGACGAAGATCACTGATGCCATATCGCAGCATCGTGAGTCGCTCAAGGCCTGAACCAAAAGCAAATCCAATGTATTTTTCCGGGTCGATACCCATGTTGCGCACGACATTTGGATGAACTTGACCGGCCCCGGACACCTCCAACCAGCGGCCCTTCAGCGGACCGCTACCAAAAGCGATGTCGATTTCGGCCGATGGTTCAGTAAAAGGAAAATACGAAGGCCGAAATCGCACTTGCAAATCGTCCGTCTCAAAAAATGCTTTGACGAAGTTCAGGTACACGCCTTTGAGATCGGCAAAACTGATATTTTCGTCGATCCACAATCCCTCAACCTGATGAAACATCGGCGAATGAGTTGCATCGCTGTCGACTCGATAAGTACGCCCGGGCGCGATCACCTTGATTGGCGGCTTGTTCATGCGGGCATAGCGAACCTGCATCGGACTCGTATGCGTGCGCAGTAGCAATGGCTTGCCTTCGCTATCGTCGCCTTCGATGTAAAACGTATCCTGCATGGACCGCGCAGGGTGATTTTCCGGACTGTTAAGCGACGTGAAATTGGTCCAGTCGTTTTCTATTTCAGGTCCGTCGGCGACATCAAATCCTATCGAGCCGAATATCTCTTCGACACGCTGCCAGGTTCGCATTACAGGGTGGATACCACCGACACTCCGGCCTCTGCCAGGCAGAGTCACATCGATCGCTTCGGCGTTCAACCGCAACTGCATCTGAGCATCTGCCAGCGCATCTCGCCGGGCAGTTAATGCGGTTTCAATTTTTTCCTTGGCTGCGTTGATAATGGCACCCTGTGCTTTGCGCTCATCAGCGGCAAGCTTGCCAAGGCCTTTCATTTGTTCTGTAATCTGGCCCGTTTTGCCAAGATATTTAGCTTTCGCGTTTTCCAGTGCAGCCGCGTCGGGCGCATCAATGAAATCAGCGTGGGCTTGCGTTACAAGTTGTTCTAGGGGGTTCATGCGCGGTTTCCCGTTCAGGAAAAAATTGCCGAAGCAGGAGTTGAAAACAAAACGGGGCATAGGTCTAAAACCTCTGCCCCGCCTGACAAGCTATCCAAAGACAACTCGTATTTCGCCTGCAATTAAGCGGCGAAGTTGGCTTTCACCTGATTGACAATCGCGGCGAATGCCGGCTTGTCCATC
>AEPR01000342.1 GCA_000195205.2 Oxalobacteraceae bacterium IMCC9480
GCTTCCGCAGGTGCTTCGGCAACAGCCTCAGCTTCTGGCGCGGCTTCTGCCCCTTCGTTTTTCTTCGCTGCAAGAGCCGCAAGAGCGCGGGCAAATCCGGAGACGGGTGCTTGCATAATTCCCAGTAATTGGGAAAGCAAAACTTCACGACTAGGGATACTGGCCAATGAAGACACACCGGCTTTATCAAGCGGCTTGCCAGCATAATTGCCTGCTTTAATAACCAGCTTGTCGTTTGTCCGTGCAAATTCCTGAAGAACTTTTGCAGCAGCAACGGCATCGTCCGAGATCGAATAAATCAACGGACCGGTCATTTCAGAAGCCAGGCCAGAAAACGCAGTGCCTTCTACGGCGCGGCGAGCTAATGTATTTTTCAACACACGCAAGTACACACCTTCGGCACGTGCTTTTGCACGCAATTGTGTCAAATGACTAACTTGGATACCACGATATTCAGCAACGACGATAGTTTGAGCTGTTGCAACTTTCGCTGATATTTCGGCTACGACAGCCTTTTTGTCATTCAGATTGAGACTCACGGTCAACCTCCAAAAATGATACTTAGCTTTAATGCAGTCCCAATGGACTGCCTGCCTTGTATCGGTTCGAACACGGCGTCCGAAGTTAGGAGTTCCGACTGGCGGGCCAGCGTAGAGACTACAAAACTTGTTCGGGGTCACCATCTGCGTTGGGGATAAGGAGATCTTCTGCCTTACGTTTTAACCCTGCGCTCAACGCACAAACGCACAGCCCAACGGTCTTTGATTGTCTGACTTCGCTTTAGATGCCCTAAAGTGAAGTCATCCCAAAGAATTGCCTCACGTTTAAACACATGAGGACTTGATTCTGTTTTTTATCCTGCCAACGATGCGTGATCGACACGTACACCAGCGCCCATCGTCGATGACAATGAAACCTTACGCAAGTACACGCCCTTGCTGGAAGTTGGTTTTGCCTTGTTCAAGGCATCAATCAATGCGACGAGGTTTGACTTCAACGCCTCATCAGTAAATGATTTGCGACCAATAGTGGCGTGAATAATTCCGCCTTTATCGGTACGATATTGAACCTGACCTGCCTTGGCGTTTTTGACCGCAGTCGCTACATCTGGAGTTACTGTGCCGACTTTTGGATTAGGCATCAATCCGCGTGGCCCCAAGATCTGGCCCAGTGTACCGACAATACGCATTGTGTCTGGTGAGGCAATCACGATATCAAAGGGCATATTGCCTGCTTTGATTTGCTCTGCCAAATCTTCCATACCAACGATATCTGCACCTGCAGCCTTAGCTTGCTCGGCTTTTTCGCCTGTCGCGAACACTGCAACGCGAACGCTTTTTCCTGTTCCTGCTGGCAACACCACTGAGCCACGAACTACTTGATCAGATTTCTTGGCATCGACACCGAGCTGAACTGATACATCGATCGATTCGTTGAACTTTGCCGTGGCAAGTTCTTTAATCAATGAGACAGCATTGTCGAACGGGTATGCCTTGGTACGATCGACTTTGGCTTTGATTGCTTTGATACGCTTAGATAACTTAGCCATTACATTCCCTCTACCGTAATACCCATGGAACGTGCCGAACCAGCGATGATACGCACTGCGGCATCCATGTCAGCAGCCGTTAAATCAGGCCGTTTTTGTGTTGCTATTTCTTCAGCTTGTTTGCGTGTGATACTGCCGACTTTGTCGGTGTGTGGCTTTGGTGAGCCTTTTGTAATACCCGCGGCTTTTTTGATCAGAATTGTTGCAGGAGGGGTCTTCATCACAAAAGTGAATGATTTATCCGCAAATGCTGTAATCACGACAGGAATAGGAAGACCTGGCTCTACACCTTGGGTTTGGGCATTGAATGCCTTGCAAAATTCCATGATGTTCAAGCCGCGCTGACCCAATGCTGGGCCAATCGGTGGGGATGGGTTTGCTTTACCAGCTGGTACTTGCAGCTTGATAAAACCGATGATTTTCTTTGCCATGTTGGCTCCGTCGGTAGGTGAGTGGTAGCGCCTTTATAATTTCCTAATCGCAGGAAATTTCATCAGGCTCCTCGCTAATGCATACAGAGTTACCGACTAGATTTCGGCAACTCTGCTTCTTACAAATTCTTTATTAGTGTCACAACCAATTCTGTATCAAGCTTTTTCAACCTGACCGAACTCAAGCTCTACTGGAGTTGCCCGACCGAAAATTGTTACTGATACCCGAACTTTTGATTTTTCGTAATTTACTTCTTCAACGTTTCCATTGAAATCAGTAAATGGACCGTCTTTTATTCTTACGAGCTCGCCCACTTCATACAGTACTTTTGGCCTTGGTTTTTCGATACCTTCTTGCATTTGCTGCATGATTTTATCTACTTCGTTCGGCGGAATCGGAGTCGGCTTGTTAGATTTACCGCCAATAAAGCCTGTAACTTTGCTTGTATTTTTTACCAGGTGCCAAGTTTCGTCGGTCATTTCCATTTCGACCAATACGTAGCCTGGAAAAAAACGCCGCTCAGTAACTGTCTTTTGGCCATTTTTGACCTCTATGACTTCTTCGGTCGGAACCAATATCTGACCAAATTTTTCATCCATTCCTGCGCGAGTGACCCGCTCAGTCAATGCACGCTGGACGCTTTTTTCCATACCAGAATAAGCATGGACAACGTACCAACGTTTTTTACTTGTCAGCGCTACGGTCGCAGCACTAACCTCATTCAACGGCGCGCCTTCTGCTGATTGCTCGTTCGTCATTTTTTCCAACCTAGAATCAAGTCATACAATATAAATTCTAATAACTTGTCGGTACCCCAAAGAAACAGTGCCATTACAAGAACAAAGCAAAAAACAATCGCTGTAATCTGCATTGCCTCTTTTCTCGTAGGCCACACTACTTTTTTGGTTTCCCTAACTGCCTCACTAGCGAAATTTAAGAATTCTTTACCTTGGGTTGACGTCCAAGCAAATCCCACAGCGACTATCAATCCAAATACCAGCGCGCTGGCTCGCACAATAGAAGACTTGTCCGCGAGCACATAAAAAGCTACCACGCCGGCAATGACCGCACAAACGGCCAAAGCGACCTTTAACTTGTCGCTTGACGTACTCACTGTTTGCACAGGTTGATTAGACATACTCTATTTACTTTCAGTACCCTGCACCTAATTCGGTGGCAGGGGCGGAGGGCCTCGAACCCCCAACCTTCGGTTTTGGAGACCGACGCTCTGCCAGTTGAGCTACACCCCTACGTTTAAACACTGCTTATTGCATTAGTTTTTCCGCTGGCACCACAGTCAAACAGGAAAACCTAATGCAACTCTTAACCCTATTACTCGATGATCTTGGCAACTACACCAGCACCAACCGTACGACCACCTTCACGAATAGCGAAACGGAGACCT
>AEPR01000341.1 GCA_000195205.2 Oxalobacteraceae bacterium IMCC9480
GCGTGGGCACGATAACCCTGTGCCCACCCTGCATGGCTGCGGAAGGTGCGCCTTCGATAAGCTCAGTTCGCCTTCTCCGGCAACGGCAAATGCACCCACTCCTTGTAAAAAGCCTCGATGTCCGGCTCGAATTCATGGATCACCGGATACCACGGTGTCGGGGCTTCGACGTCGTGCATGGTCCCGCATTCGGGACAGTAGTATTCGCGGTAGACCTGCCAGGTGGTGTCGGGTGCCATCAAGGCCGGATAGACCTGTTCCATCGCTTCCGGCGTATCGCGGACATACACCAGCGCTTCGAGCTTCCAGTTGTTGCGGTAGTCGCCGAATTCGTGGCCGCAACTGCATTTGGTGACCCACTGTTTGGTGGTCTTGTTCTGGGCGATATACAGGTGCAGGCTGATCGGCAGGATGATTTTGTCATCCCACGGCAGCTTCGCTTGCAGCGTATTCAGATACATGCGAAAACGGTCATCGTCCTTGGGCATCGACAGCATGCGCATCGTGGTGTCCCAGTCCAGTTTGCCTTCGACCAGGTAGTTCACTTGCTCTTGTGTGTAGACAGACATGGTTCATCTCCAGTTATTGTGGTTGGCCGGACCGGGATGTTCCCCGGGTCCGGCTTGCAAGCATTCCTGCACAGCGTCACACCCTCATTCTTCGACCAGCACCACCGTGCGCACGTCCGGCAATTTGGACAGGTCCATCCGGTGCTTGGAACCGAACGAGGGCACACCCAGCTCGGACTCGGGCAAGTCCCAATCAGCCGGTAAATTCCAGAAGGTCTTGAACTCCTGCTTGAACTTGGCGCTCAGATCAAAACTGGTCGCAAACATGTGCCGCACCTGGACCGAGGCTGTCTTGGTGACGATGCGCTCGCGCTCCTGTTTCATCCAGTCTCTGGTCGGCATCGCCCGGGCGATGCGTTCCTTGCGCACTTGCTGGCGACGGGCAGCGGTGCCAGCGATATCGACGCTCCAGATGCCGTCGCTATCCTGTGCGATCACCACGCCGTAGACTTTCTCTGCGAACTCGGGCAGCACGAAGCGGCTGTTGAGATCGGTTGCCACGTTGGCGCAATCGCGATCCAGAGGATCGCCAAAGCCCGGGCCGCCGCGCAGATAGTTCAGGTATAGGTCATGGTTCTCGAAGATCGCTTCGGTGGTGGTGCATTGCTTGTCGCGCTTGACCTTGGCATCGGCACCGATGTGCTTCTCGTAGTGCGCGTCGGCCGGATTGCGGTCGGCACCCAGCGGCAGTGACAGGCCGTCGCGGATGCGGGCTTCGAGGTCGGTCTTGTGGGCCTGGAAACGATAGCCGGTGGCGGACGGATAGCCCCCCATCAAGCCCCAGTCGCTGTTCATGTAGCCATTGCCCGAGAAAAACATGGTCCAGTCCTGTGCCTTCCAGACCATGCGCAGGGTCTCGAAGCCGCAACCACCGCGAAACTTGCCGTAGCCGCCGGAGTTGGATTTGACATTTCGGCCCAGGTACAGCATCGGCTCGGCCAGTTCCCAGATCTCGATGTCGCCCATGTCGCCTTCGGGATTCCACACCGCCGCATTGTGATTCAAGCCATCCTTGACGGCGCAGGCACCGGTGCCGCAGGCGGCAGTCTCGAAGCTGTTGACCGCATGCACTTCGCCGTCCTGATTGATGCCGCCGCCTTGCAGCCAGTTGCAGGCATTGGCATTGCCGGCATTGACCTCTTCCAGATAGCCGCGTGCAAAGTAGGATTGGCTCATGCCACGCCAGACGCCGCTCCAGGCCGAGACCAGGAAATGCCAGGCATTGGCATGCGCGGTACGGCGGTCATCCGGATTCATCCAGGTGCCTTTGGGGATCTTGAATTCGGTCGCGTAGTAGGCACCGTCATTGATGCGCGCAGTCGGCACCAGCGTCTGCGTGAGCATGACCCAGATGCCGCTGGTGAACGCGACGTGGTTGGCATTGTAGGCATGCCAGCCCCAGCGACTCGCGCCCTCAAAATTGAGCTTCCAGCTGGCATCGGGGCGGATCGTCATTTCGCACGGCGCGTGCATGATGCTGTTGAGTTTGCCGAACTCGGACGCCAGGCTCATGTCCGGGTGGTCATACGGCACATCAACAAAAGATACCCGGCGGTAGACGCCGGGAACCGTCATCGCCTTGAGCCGCAACTGCAAACCGCGCCGGCCTTCTTCGATGATTTCATCGGCAAACTTGAGGTAGTTGTCGACCCCTTCGGCGGCGAGCACTTCCTCGACCAGCTTGCGCACCATGTGGCAACCGGCGATGCGGGTGCGTTCGTCCAGGATCCAGTACTTGGGCGTGCGCACGTTGCGCTGGCTTTCGTGCAGCCAATCCCGCAGCGGGACATCGTTGGCACCGGTCTTGCGGCAGGTGATCTGCAAGCCGTCACCGAAGCGCGAGACCTGCCCGCTCGACATCGATCCCGGTGTCATGGCACCCAGATCGATCACATGCGTGACGCCACCGACCCAGCCGACCAGATTACCTTCCCAGAAAATCGGCACGATGGTGGCGATGTCACACGGATGCACATTCCCGATCGAGCAATCGTTGTTGGTGAACATGTCGCCGGGGTTGATGCCCGGATTAACTTCCCAGGCATTCTCGATCATGTACTTGACCGCCGCGCCCATGGTGCCGACGTGGATGATGATGCCGGTCGAGGTCAGGATGCAATCGCCGGCGGCATTGTAGAGCGTGAAGCAGAGCTCGCCTTCCTGCTCGACGATCGGCGAGGCAGCGATTTTCTTGGCGGTTTCGCGGGCATGGACCAGGCCACCGCGGATTCTCGAAAACAGCTTTTCATAAATGATAGGTTCGGCTTCCTTGAAGGCCAGGGTTTCCAGCCCGTTGTAAAAGCCGGTTTCTTTGGTACGTGCGAGCATCGCATCGCGGTGCTGTTTGAGGGTTTTGCCATTGCCCAGCAGATCGGGCAAGCCCATTTCTTTGGCGGACATCTTGTTCATGAACGGTCTCCTTGTTTGACTTCCTTGAGGTGAAACAGGCGGTGCGTGTCGCACCAGGTTTCAAAGCCCAGCGGCACAATGAATGTCGTCGACGGGGACTCGACGATGGCCGGGCCGACCACGCGGTTGCCGGCCTTGAGTGCTTCCATCGACCAGATTTGCGCGTCTTCCCATTTTTTGTGGCGATAGAAAGGGCGGCTGCCGATACGCGCTTCCGGTGCCGGCACCGGACCGGCATCGGCTTCTTCCGGCAGTTCCGGCTTCGACGACACCACGCTGCCGCGCATGATCGCGCCGGTCACGCCGAAGCCGAGTTCCGGCGAACTGGCCGAGGCTGCATAAGTGCGGGCATAGGTATCGTCGAATACCTGGATCATTTTTTCCCAGTCGGCGACGGTGGTGGCGCTGGTGACCGGCGAATTGATTTCAAGGTCATTCAACTGGCCCATGAACTGCATCCGGTAACCGGGCAGCAGCAGCACCTCTTCCGGCTTGAAGCCGTTGAGCACGAATTGCTCGATGACCTTGTCGGCCAGTTCGCCCCAGGCCTCGGTCAGTGTTTGGCATGCCTGTATTTTGTCGGCATCGCTGGCCTTCGGGCCGATGCTGATATCGACGCTCTTGTCGTAGCGGTATTCGTATTCGGCGCAGGCGCAACCGAAGGCAGAAAACCCGGCTGCCCAGGCCGGCACGATGACATCCTTGAAGCCCAGTCCTTCGGTGTAGCCGTAGGTATGCACCGGACCGGCACCCCCATAAGAAAAGCAGACAAAGTCCTGCGGGCTGTAGCCCTTGGCACTGATCACCGAGCGCATGTATTCGCGCAAATTCAGGTCCAGCAATTCGATGACACCGGCAGCCGCATCCTCGACCGACAGTCCGAGCGGATCCGCCACCTGCAGCTTCAGATATTTGCGGGCACGCTCGACATCGAGCTTGATCGCGCCACCCAGGAAATTATCCGGATTCAGGTAGCCCAGCACGACATGGCAATCCGACACCGAGACGGTATCAAGACCGCTTTCGGGCCAGCACATGCCGACGCGGTAACCGGCGCTGTCGGGACCGAGCTTGATGGCTTTGCTGTACGGATCGATACGAATGAAACTGCCGGCACCGGCGCCGACCGAATCCATCGCCACCAGCGGCAAGGACAGCAGCAGGCGCGCCATGTCCGGATCGGACTGGATCGCAAAATTGCCTTTGGTGATGATGGCCATGTCAAAGCTGGTGCCGCCGATATCGCTGCAGGCGATATTGTCGTAGCCCAGTTTCTGGCCGAGGAACTTGGAGCCGACCACGCCGCCTATCGGACCCGAGACGATGGTGCGGGCCAGTTCCTTGGCGCGCCAGCCGATGGTGCCGCCATGGGTTGCCATCACACGCAGATCGAATTTGGCACCGTGCTTCTTGAAGCGATCGCTGACTTTCTTGAGGGTCTCGCGCGATGGCTCGGCCGCATACGCTTCCAGGATGGTGGTGTTGGTGCGATGACTTTCCTTGCGCGAGGGGTAGTAATCCGCGGTCGCAAAGACCGGGATATTGACGCCCATTTTGGTCAATTCTTCTCGGCAGATATCGCGTGCCCGCAATTCGCTCTGCGGATTTTTATGCGATTGCAGCAGGCTGATGACGATCGCTTTCGAACCGCGCGCCACCAGTTCGCGACTGGCTACGCGCACCTCTTCTTCGCGCAGCGCAATGACCACCTGTCCCTGCACATCGGTGCGTTCGGTCACGCCGCGGGTACGCGACAGCGGCACCAGCGGTTCGTCGTAATGGTGGCAATTCAAATGGATGCGTTCTTCCAGCGCATAGCCGAGATAGCTTTGCGCGGCCCGTCCCATCGAATGCACGTCTTCAAAACCGCGGTTGCACATCAGCCCCACATCGAGCCCTTTGCGCTGCACAACGCGGTTCAACATCGCGGTGCCGGAATAGACGCAAGTGAGTAACTCCGGGAAGACATCGTCGACCTGGCGCTGCCATTCGGCCAGTGCATCGATCGATGATTCGTAGATCGCCTGGGATTCGTCGCCGGGATTGCTTTGCGCCTTGCCGACCACGAACGAGCCATCTTCTCTGACAAAAAAAGTGTCGGTCATCGTGCCGCCGGCATCGATGCCCATCACCTGAACCGGTGAATGTTGCGTTTGCATTTGCGTCTCCTCTATGGGTTGATATCAAGTCGCTGCGACCAGCGCCGGTGCAGCGTAGGCAATGCTTCGCAAGGACCATGCCCGTGACAGGGACGCGCCTGAAAAAACCAGCCGTGCTGCTATGGCGCGAAGGCAAAAATGCGCGACGGCGTAGCGTGATTGGCGCGCAGATCGATCGTCCGTTTTCCGGCCGGCCGGTCTCCTGGTGTCCGGTTTCCGGACGATGGCAGGCGTGATGAATATTCCGGCAGCAGAGTGGTGCCGGAAATAGGCGTGTATGCTAAAAAAGCATTTAAAACGAGATCGATGCAGCGACCGGTTCGATGAGCACAGCACCGGCGCAGCAATCACCCAAGCTGGAGACAAGATCATGCCGAACAAGCAGCGCCTGTTCAATCCGCCTAACGACCGCAGCATCATGGAAGCGTGGAATGGTTTTCTGACCGGACGCGTGCCGCCGGCCAATGCATTGCGCCGCCTGATTGATGACTCCTGGCGTCGCTGTCTCGATGTCAAGGTTGATCCCTCGCGGGTGCAAGCACCGGTCGCGTTGTCGGAGGAGGCACTCGCGGGTTTGCAGCAGCAGCATCGCGCTTTACTCGATGCCGGCCAACAAGTCATGGCGACGGCCCGCGATCTGCTGGCAGAAACCGGGACCATCATGATCCTGACTGATCCACAAGGAATGATCCTGAGCGTCGAAGGCGATCCGCGTGCACTGAGTGCGGCAGAAGATATTCGCCTGAGCGCCGGCAGCAGCTGGAACGAACGCATTTGCGGCACCAATGCGATCGGCACCGCCTTGTCGATCGGCCAGCCGGTGCAGATTCATGCGTCCGAACATTTTTGCGCCGGCATCAAGGACTGGACGTGTTCGGCGACCGTGATCCGCGATCCCTATGACGGCCGCATTCTGGGCGCGATCGATGTGTCCGGACTGGGCAAGACCTTCAGCCCGCATTGCCTGGCGCTGGCAGTGACCACCGCCGGCCGGATTGAAAGCCAGCTGGCCAAACAGGAGATGGACGTGCGCTACCATTTGCTGGAGCGCAGCATGGCGAAGATGTCCAGCCTGCAGGACGGTGTGATCATCTGTGACCGCCGCGGCTATCCGATCAAGGCCAACGGCTGCGCCGCCGCAGCCTTGCTGGCGCGCGGCATCGAGTTCGATCTGAAAAGCCCCAGCCCGATCGCGACGCTGAACCTGGGACTGTTTTCATCGACGGCAGGCGCGACGGCACCGGCCTGGCTGCGTCAAGATTGGCTGGAAGCGGTGGTTGTCGGCGGCGAGCGGATTGGTACCTTGCTGACGATACCGGCGCTGTCAGCCCGACCGGTATCAGCGTCGGTTTCCAGGGGCGCCGCCGTCGCGCAGCCTCATCAGGATTTCGCGGGCATCGTTGGTGATAGCGCGCCCTTGCTGCGCGCAATTGGCAAGGCACGCTTGCTGGCCAAAACCAATGTGCCGGTGCTGCTGCTGGGAGAGACCGGCGTCGGCAAGGAAAATTTTTCGCAAGGCATACACCGCGCCGGACACCCCGGCACGCAGCCCTTTGTCGCCCTCAATTGCGGCGGCTTGTCCAAGGACTTGCTGGCCAGCGAACTGTTCGGCCACGCCGAAGGCGCGTTCACCGGATCGCGTCGGGGTGGCATGGCCGGCAAGATCGAAGCGGCCAATGGCGGCACGCTGTTCCTCGATGAAATCGGC
>AEPR01000340.1 GCA_000195205.2 Oxalobacteraceae bacterium IMCC9480
GCTGTCCGGTGGCCAGCAACAGCGTGTCGCACTGGCGCGCGCGCTGGCAACATCGCCCAGCTTGCTGCTGCTCGACGAGCCACTGTCGGCGCTCGACGCCAAGGTGCGCGAGCGGCTGCGCCAGGAACTGCGCAATCTGCAACGCAAGCTCGGCATCACCACCATCATGGTCACGCACGATCAGGACGAAGCGATGGAAATCGCCGACACCGTCGTCGTGATGAGCCAGGGCCGCATCGAACAGCGCGGCAGCGCCGAGCAGATTTATCGCAATCCGGCCTCGCGTTTCGTGGCGGATTTTGTCGGTCGTGCCAACTGGTTGCCGCTGCAACGCGATACGGACGGTCGCGCCACGCTGTCCGGTTTGCCGCTCGACATGTCGCTGCCATCCGAACAGACCATGCTGTTCTGCCGTCCCGAAGATGTCCGCATCGAAACGC
Source organism: Oxalobacteraceae bacterium IMCC9480 (assembly GCA_000195205.2). GTDB lineage: Bacteria > Pseudomonadota > Gammaproteobacteria > Burkholderiales > Burkholderiaceae_D > Actimicrobium. The sequence goes on from AEPR01000340.1 coordinate 441, forward strand.
AATGGCATGCCGGTGCAACCTCGATGATGGCCGTCGTCGACGCGGTCGAATTCCATCGCGGCATCCGGCGCGCCACGCTGTCGCTGTGCGTCGACCGGACCTTGTCCATCTTTGCCGATGTCGGTCCGAACGATGCCGGCTACGACTCGCTCGAAGCCGGCCGGCGCGTGCCGTTGACCCTGCTACCGGACAAGGTGCGCCTGTTCGCCCGGCCGGCCCAATGAGCGCTTTGCGCAGTCGCGACGACCGGGTCGCGCTCGGCCTGACCATCGCCATCGGCCTGCTGATGCTGGCCTTTCTGGCGTGGCCATTGCTGAGCCTGTTCGGCATGACCACCGAGGCGCGCGACGGCAGTTATGTCGGACTGGCCAACTGGACCGCCCTGCTGTCCGAACCGCGCCTGCATGTCGCTACCGCTAACAGCCTGATGGTCGCGCTCGGCACCGTCACCATCGTGCTGCCGCTGGCACTGGCCTTTGCGTTCGCACTGACCCGCACCCGCCTGCCCGGCCGGCGCGTGTTGCGCGTCATCGCCTTAGCACCGATGCTGGCACCGTCGCTGATGCCGGCGATCTCGCTGGTCTACCTGTTCGGCAATCAGGGCTTGCTGAAAAGCTGGCTTGGTGAGGCCTCGATCTATGGCCCGATCGGCATCGTGCTGGGCGAAGTGTTCTACACCTTTCCGCATGCCTTGCTGATCCTCGTGGCAGCGCTGAGCGTGGCCGATGCGCGGCTCTACGAAGCCGCCGAAACACTGGGCGCGAGCAAGCTGCGCCGCTTCATGACCGTGACCCTGCCGAATGCGCGCTACGGCGTGGTGGCCGCGGCGATGGTGGGGTTCACGCTGGTGGTGACCGACTTCGGGATTCCGAAAGTCATCGGCGGGCAAACCAATGTGCTGGCACTCGAAGCCTACAAGCAGGTCATCGGCCAGCAAAATTTCAGCAAGGGCGCGATCATCGGCGTGCTGTTATTGCTGCCGGCGGTACTGAGTTTCATGGTCGAACGCTGGCTGTCCAAACGCCAGAGCGGCCAGCTCAGCGGCCGCTCGGTGGTCTATCAGGCCGGTCGCAATGCGTGGCGCGATGGCTTGCTCGGGCTGCTGTGCGCTGCCACCTCGGTGTTCCTGCTGGCGCTGCTCGGCGTCGGTTGCTTCGCGGCGTTCATCAAGATGTGGCCGTACAACATGAGCCTGACGCTGGCGCATTTCGATTTCCAGCATCTCGATGGCGGCGGCTGGCAATCCTTCCGCAACAGTGCGCGCATGGCGGCGCTGGTCACCGTATTCGGCACCAGCTTCATTTTCCTGACCGCCTACCTGCTCGAAAAATCCCCCGTGCCGCGCGCGCTCGGTGCCACCATCCGCAGCCTCGCGTTATTGCCGATGGCCGTGCCGGGACTGGTGCTGGGCTTGGGCTACGTGCTGTTTTTTAATGCACCCGGCAATCCGCTCAACGGCTTGTACGGCACCATGACCTTGCTGGTAATTGCCACCATCGCGCATTTTTATACGACCGCGCATCTGACGCTGACCACCTCGCTGCGCCAGCTCGACAGCGAAATCGAAGCGGTCGCGCGCAGCTTGCAGCGACCGTGGTGGCACACCTTCCGGCGCGTGACCTTGCCGATCAATTTGCCGGCCTTGCTGGATGTGGCGCGCTATCTGTTCGTGTCATCCATGACCACCGTGAGCTGCGTGATTTTTCTGTACACGCCGGACACCGAGCTGGCTGCCGTCGCCATCCTGAACATGGACGACGCCGGCGATACCGCGGCTGCGGCGGCGATGGCGACCTTGATTGTTGCCTCGTCGCTGGCCGTCACCTTGCTGATGAACGCCGCCGGCTGGTGGCTGAACCGGCGCGCGCAAGCCTGGCGCGCCCCCTGAATTTTGTTGATAGACCAAGGAACCCGATGCGCGATCCCCTGCTACTTACTCCCGGCCCGCTGACCACCAGCCTCGCCACCAAGACCGCGATGCTGCATGACTGGGGCTCGTGGGACAGCAGCTTTAACGTCCTCACGGCGGATGTGCGACGCCGTCTGCTGGCCATCGTCGACGGTGCCGACGACTTTAGCTGCGTGCCACTGCAAGGCTCCGGCACCTTCGCCGTCGAAGCCGCGATCGGCACCCTGCTGCCGCGTGACGGCAAACTGCTGTGCCTGATCAATGGCGCGTATGGCAAGCGCATCGCCCAGCTGACCGAAGTGATGGGACGGCAAGTCAGTGTGCTGGACTTTGGCGAGTCCGCGCCAGTTGATCCGGTGATGCTGGAAAGCGCCCTCGCGCGCGACCCGGCGATCACCCATGTCGCCGTCGTGTACTGCGAAACCAGCACCGGCATCCTCAATCCGATGGTCGCCATTTCGGACATCGTGGCCGCCGCCGGCAAGTCGCTGATCATCGATGCGATGAGCGCCTTCGGCGCGCTGCCGATGCCGGTACAAATGCTGACCTACGATGCCGTCATCGCCTCCGGCAACAAGTGCCTCGAAGGCGTGCCCGGCATGGGCTTCGTGATCGTTCGGACTGCCGTGCTGGAACAATGCGCCGGCCGCGCCCATTCGCTATCGCTGGACCTGCATGCGCAATGGCGCTACATGGAACAGACCGGCCAGTGGCGCTACACACCGCCGACGCACGTGATGGCCGCGCTGGCTGTCGCACTCGATCAGTACGAGCTCGAAGGCGGCCAGCCGGCCCGGCTTGCGCGCTACGAAGACAACTGCCGCACGCTGGTCAGTGGCCTGGAAGCGCTCGGCCTGCGGGTATTCCTGGCACCGGACATCCAGGCGCCTATCATCGTCACGGTCCATGCGCCTGACCACCCGAACTGGAACTTCAGCACCTTCTACGCACTGGCCAAGGCACGCGGCGTGGTGCTGTATCCCGGCAAGCTGACCCATGCCGAAACCTTCCGCGTCGGCTGCATCGGTGCCATCGGCAGTGCCGATCTGCTGATCGCGGTCGAGGTCATTGCCGACGCGCTACGGCAGATGGAGATCACGCCGCAGCAGACCGCCCTGGCCTACCGGGGAGCGGTGCAGGCAGTCGTCTTCGACTGGGCCGGCACGCTGGTCGACTTCGGTTCGTTCGCACCGACCCAGGTGCTGATCGACGCCTTTGCCGGCTTCGGCATCACGGTCTCGATGACCGAACCGCGCCTGCCAATGGGCCTGGCCAAGTGGGATCACATCCAGGCGCTGGGCCGGCAGGACGGTGTCGCGCAACGCTGGCAACAGCAGCACGGCCGCGCCATGTCGGACGCCGATGTCGATACGCTGTACGCCACTTTCCTGCCGCTGCAGATTGAACGGGTCGCGGCGTATTCCGATCCGATTCCGGGAGCCATTGACGTGCTGGCCACGCTGCGTGCGCGCGCCATCCGCATCGGTTCGTGCTCCGGTTATCCGCGCGTGGTGATGGACAAATTGCTGCCACATGCGGTGTCGCAAGGCATACGCGTCGACCATGCCGTCGCCACCGATGACCTCGCCGCCGGTGGCCGGCCGGGGCCGTGGATGGCACTGGCCAATGTACTCAAGCTGGGCATCACCGATGTGCGTGGCTGCATCAAGATCGACGACACCGTCCCCGGCATCACCGAAGGCCTCGCGGCCGGCATGTGGACCGTCGGGCTGTCCTTGTCGGGCAATGAAACCGGCTTGTCGCTGGCTGAACTGGCGGCCTTGTCGCCTGCCGAAACCGCCGTATTCCGTGATCGCGCAGCGGCCAAACTGAACGCGGCCGGTGCCCATTACGTGATCGATACCATTGCCGGATTACCGGCCATTGTTGATGCCATTGAAGCGCGCCTGGGGCGCGGCGAACAGCCATGACGAGCGGCCATCGCACTGCCGTCATCGGTGCCGGCATCGTTGGCCTCGCCCACGCCTGGGCGGCCAGCCTGCGCGGCGATAGCGTCACTGTCTACGAACGCGACACGCAAGCCAGCGGTGCATCGGTGCGCAATTTCGGACTCGGGCTGGTGCTCGGTCAACCGGCCGGCGAACTGGTCGAACTGGCGCAGCAATCGCGCGCGATGTGGCTGGATTTTTTTGCCGATACCGGTTGCTGGCACAAGGCCGAAGGCAGTCTGGTGGTAGCTCGCAGCGCCACCGAACTGCGCGTGATCGAAGCGTTCCAGGAAGCGCGTGGCGCGCAATACGGCACCCGTCTGCTCGGTCGTGACGAGGTCGCGGCACAGCAGGTCAGCGGCTTCGGTGCCTTGTTCAGTCCGTCCGAAATCGCCATGGATGCGCGCCAGGTCATCGCCGTGCTGACGCGCTGGCTGACCGAGCGCCACGGCGTCACCTTCGAGTTCGGCGTGCAGGTCAATGCCATCGACCTGCCCCGGCTCGATACCAGCCGCGGCCAGCGCGCCGCCGACGAAGTCGTGCTGTGTTCGGGCCACGACGTGCAGTCGCTGTACCCGCAGCATTTTGCCGCGCTCGGCATCCGTCGCTGCGCCTTGCAAATGCAGCGCCTGGCCAACCCCGGCGTGCGACTCGGGCCGACGATGATGACCGGCCTGTCGACGCTGCATTACGGCGCCTTCACCGGATGCGCGGCCCTGGCCGAACCATTGGCGGCGCTGCGTCATGAAGTCGCGCAGCAGCAACCGGCGCTGCTCGAACATGGCATCCACCTGATCGTCCAGCAGGTCGGCGACGACGGCGACCTGATCATCGGCGACTCGCACGCCATCGGCGAGACCGTCGCGCCGTTTAACGATGAGAGCGTCGACACGCTGATCCTCGACCTGGCGCAACGCTTGCTGCAGCGGCCCCTGCAGGTACGCGAACGCTGGCAAGGCATTTACGCCAGCGGCCGGCGCGCGCTTGAAGTGCTGTATCCGGCACCGCATGTGCAGGCCGTGGTGATCACCAGCGGCATCGGCATGAGCATCGCGTTTGCACTGGCCCGACGCCAGCTGGCGCAATGACCGCACAGCATCCGCCGCTGGACCGTCGCACAGGCATCACGATCTGGCGACAGATCGAACAGGCCTTGCGCGCCGATATCCTGTCCGGCCATTTGCAGCACCGCTTGCCCAACGAGACCGCGCTGGCCGAACGCTTCAGCGTGAACCGGCACACGGTACGACAGGCGGTCAAGGCGTTGGCCGATCATGGCCTGGTCGATATCCGGCATGGCAGCGGCACCTTCGTGCGCGACGACATGATCGATTACCAGGTCGGTCGTCGCAGCCGGCTGGCGCACAGCGTCGCGCACGCGCAGCGGCTGGGCACCAGTCGCGTGCTGTCATGGCAGGCCGAACCGGCCACGCCCGAGATCGCCCGCTTGCTCGATCTGTGTGCCGATGATCAGGTGCTCTGCATCGAATCGCTTGATATCGTCGACAGCAAGATCATCGGCGTGTGCAGCCAGTATTTTCCGTTGCCGCGATTCGCCGGATTGGGCGAACTGTATGCGCAGACCGGCGTGACGCATCTGGCGCTGGCACAGTTCGGCGTGCTGCAATTCCAGCGCCGCATGAGCCGGGTCACGGCGCGCCTGCCGGACAAACAGCTGGCCGGGCAACTGGGCCAACCGGTCAGCCTGCCTATCCTGCATGTGGCTACCGTGTATGTCGATGGGGATGGCCTTGCCATCGAATATGGGATTTCGCGGTTTTGCAGTGCGGCGGTGCAGGTGGTGATTGCGCCGGATTAGCCGGCTATACGCCGGCGGCCGTCGCGCGTCAGGACTCATGGCACGCTCGTGTAATATCCCGACTGAAAAAAATATCGGGAGGAACACCAAGTGGGAGAGCAACTACGCTTTTTTCTGAATCGATTGCGGCAACGATTGTGGATAAAACCCCTGCTGTTTTGCGTACTGTCCATCGCGGCGGCACTACTCGCGCAGTTGGCCGATACCGTACCGATTCGCATCGGTTTTGAACGGCTCATCCCTGATGTCAACCAGGATTCGATTGAGGACTTGTTGAAAATTAGCGCTGCAAGCATGCTCGTAATCGCAACGCTTTCGGTCTCGTCGATGGTGGCGGCGTATGCCTCGGCGGGCAACACGGCGACGCCCCGTGCCCTTACGCTAATCATTGCCGATGACGTTTCCCAGAATGCGCTATCGACGTTTATTGGCGTGTTCATTTTCAGTATCGTCGCCCTGGTCGCCTTGATGAACGGGGTCTACGGAAAGTCCGGACGTTTTCTATTGCTTTCATTGACGCTGATGTCGTTGGCCGTGGTGATTGTCACGTTCGTGCGCTGGGTCGACAAGATTGCCCGACTTGGCCGGATGGGAAACGTCATCGACAAAGTCGAAGCGGCGACCGCCAAGGCCATGCAGGATAGACGGGCTTTTCCGTACCTGCGCGGCATGCCGGCAACACTATCTCGCGAGCAGGCAACGGCGCTGTATGCCGGCAAGGTGGGCTATGTGCAGTGGATCGATACCGGCAAGCTGCAAAGCTGCGCACAGGAGCACAAGCTTCGCATTATTGTCGCCGCGTTACCCGGCACGTTCGCCACGCCGGACCGGCCGATTGCCTATGTCCTGCCTGATGATCGCGGCGCAGATCCCGCCGGCATCGCCTCCATTGAAAAAGCCTTCGTCATCGATCAGGACAGATTGTTCGGGCACGATCCGCGATTCGGGCTGGTGGTCTTGTCCGAGATTGCCAGCCGTGCGCTGTCTCCTGCAGTCAATGATCCCGGCACCGCCATCGATATCATTGGCACTTTGGTACGGCTTTTTCTCTACTGGTCAGCACCTTGCGAGGCGCAACAGGAAGTCGGGTGCGACCGGATCTTCGTACCCGAACTCTCGGTCAACGACATGTTCGACGATGCCTTCACGGCAATCGCACGCGATGGAGCACCCATGGTGGAGGTCCAGGTACGGCTGCAAAAAGCCTTGCAAACACTCGCGGCGGGAGACGACACCGCGATGCGTCTTGCAGCGCTCCGGCACGCCCGATCTGCTTTGGCTAGAGCCGAACAAGCGATTGCCTTTCCAGCTGACCTGGAACTGATTCGTCGTGCAGCGAAAATGGCTGATTGACGCAGTGCGACCTCTTGTCTGCAAGCCCGGAAGTGGTTGAGCGACAAACAGCCGGCACTACCGTTCGGCCTGG
>AEPR01000339.1 GCA_000195205.2 Oxalobacteraceae bacterium IMCC9480
CTTGCACAGACAGTCATTTGCGCTATTCTTTACCGAACGGTAAAAATCTCCCCTCAAAGAAGCTGGCGCCATGAAAAATAGCCCGATCGGTAAAAAAAATCCGGTGCATCCGGCAATCATGTCGGTTCCCGAGCTGGGTGCACTGGTGCGTCAGGCGCGCAAGGCCCAGGGCCTGACCCAGGCCGACATCGCCGGGCTGGCCAATACCGGTACCCGCTTTCTGGTCGATCTCGAAAACGGCAAGCCGACCATCCAGCTGCAAAAAACATTGGACGTGATGGCCTTGCTGGGCTTGGAACTGGTGGTGGCGAAGAAGGGAGCGCCACGATGAAGATCACCGGCAACGACGATACCCTTGCCGTGTTCCTGGAGTCGGCGTTGGTCGGCACCCTGTACAACGACCAGCCGCTGGCGTTTGAATATGCCGCAGCAGCGACCCGGGCGCTGACGCCGGAAATCCCGCTGCAAGCCGGCAAGATCAACACCTCCTTTGTTCATGCCTTTTTCGAGAACCTGTTGCCGGAAGGTGACCAGCGCACGCTGATCAGTCTGCGACACCACGCCTCCTCCGTTTTCGGGATGCTGGCGATCATCGGCGGGGACACCGCCGGTAGTACCGTGTTACTGCCATCCGGCCAGCTGCCGCAGCCCGCGTCTTACCAGCGTAGCAGCTGGGAGGCGGTCAATGCGCTGCTGCACGGTGGTGATGGCGCTGCCGGGGAGAGTGGCGAATTGGCCGGTGGTAGCGAATCCGGACCGCGGCTCTCGATTTCAGGCGCGCAGTTCAAGTTGCTCGTTTCAATTGATCCTGACGACAATCCGCTGCTCCCGCTGGGTAACTCACCTTCGACCCATATCCTCAAGCCGGATATGGTGCGGCCCGATATCAAGCTATTCGCATCGGCCCTCAATGAAACCATCGTCATGCGCGCAGCCCATTTGTGCGGCCTGCCCACGGCTGCGGTGCGCTACCGCCGCGAGGTCAAGGCTTGCCTGGTGGAGCGCTATGACCGCTACCGCGATGTCGCCGGCGTCTTGCGACGGCACTGGCAAGCCGACTTTTGCCAGTTGTCCGGCAAGGCATCGGACATCAAATACGAGGCTGACGGCGGGCCGACATTCGCACAATGTTTTGCGTTGTTGCGCACGCATTCGGTCCTGCCGGCAATCGACCAGCGCAACTTGCTGCGCTGGCTGTTCTTCAATTTGTACGTCGGGAACAATGACAGCCACGCAAAGAACCTCTCGATCCTGGCGACGCCAGACGGACCGCGTCTGGCACCGTTCTACGATTTGATGAGTACGCGGATTTATGCGGGACTGGGCAAACAGTTTGCCTTCCAGATCGGTGGGGAGAACCTGCCCGGCAAAATCGGTGCGCCGCAAGTGCAGTCGCTGGCGACATCGCTGGGTGTCACGCCGAAGTATTTGCTGACGATTGCCGGCGACATGGCCAGTAAGGTGGACGCTGCTGTCGCGCTGGCAGCCAATGAAATCGGTCAGGATCTTAGCCCGGCCGAACTGGTCATGGCCGGACGACTGCAGCTGAAAATTGCCGGGATCGTGAAGCAGATGCGGGCGAGGATGTTGTGAAGGTGTTGACGTAGCCCGTCATTTCGCCGCCACCCCCACCTCCCGCTCCAGAAACCGCCACACCCCCGGCATCCTCCATCGTCGCTACATTGATCCGCATCCGTTGCGACGGCAAC
>AEPR01000338.1 GCA_000195205.2 Oxalobacteraceae bacterium IMCC9480
GAAGCGCTCGACGTTTTCCTTGTCGGTCCATTTGCGGGTTTGCAGCTTGCCTTCGATGTAGACCTGCGAGCCTTTTTTCAGGTACTGGCCGGCGATCTCGGCGAGCTTGCGATAGAACGTGATGCGGTGCCATTCGGTGAGTTCTTTTTTCTCGCCGCTATTCTTGTCTTTCCAGCTTTCGGTGGTGGCTACCGCGATGTTAGTGACGGCGTCGCCGTTGGTCATGTAGCGGGTTTCAGGATCGCGGCCGAGGTTGCCGATGATGATGACTTTATTGATCGATGCCATGGTGGTTTCTCCTGGATGGTCTGTGTCGGGGCAGTCGACTGCGCTGCTGCGGATTCGTCGAATTGGCCGCAATTATAAGCTAGCTGGCGTGCGTCTTCGCCGCAAAGACAGGCCGCGCCATTGCCCGCCGCGATGACAATGCAACTGCGCCTGCGCTGTCGTACGGCGCTGACAACCGGCACCTGCTGGCCGTTTTCGCCAGCGCAGGGCCGGCGGCTCGTGCCGGCAAAACCCGTTATAGTGTCGGGTTGATTCGTACCCAAGTCGTTGGCCCTTCACTGTCAGGTCAGCGCCACACCACGCAGAAAGCAGTTCATGGAACAGATACGCATCCGCGGCGCCCGCACGCACAACCTCAAGAACATCAATCTCGATTTACCGCGCAACAAGCTCATCGTCATCACCGGCCTGTCCGGTTCAGGCAAGTCATCGCTGGCATTCGATACCTTGTACGCGGAAGGCCAGCGTCGCTATGTCGAGTCGCTGTCGTCGTACGCGCGTCAGTTCCTGCAGCTGATGGAAAAGCCGGATGTCGACCTGATCGAAGGCTTGTCGCCGGCCATCTCGATCGAGCAGAAAGCCACCTCGCACAATCCGCGTTCGACCGTCGGCACGGTCACCGAAATCCATGATTACCTACGCCTGCTGTATGCCCGCGTCGGTACGCCCTACTGCCCCGACCATCCCGAAAATCCGCTCGCTGCGCAATCGGTGTCACAGATGGTCGACGCGGTGCTGGCGATGCCGGAAGACACCAAGCTGATGATCATGGCGCCGGTGGTATCGAACCGTAAAGGCGAGCATGTCGACCTGTTCGAGCAGATGCAGGCGCAAGGCTTTGTGCGATTCCGGGTCCAGAGCGGCGTGCAGCCGGCAAAGATTTACGAAGTCGACGACCTGCCGAAACTGAAGAAAACCGAGAAGCATACGATCGATGTCGTGATCGACCGGATCAAGGTCAAGGCCGACATCAAGCAGCGCCTGGCCGAGAGTTTCGAGACCGCTCTGCGGCTGGCCGATGGCCGCGCGCTGGCGCTTGAAATGGATAGCGCCATCGAGCATATCTATTCGAATAAATTCGCTTGCCCGACTTGCGGCTACTCGCTGCAGGAACTCGAACCACGGCTGTTCTCGTTCAACAATCCGATGGGTGCCTGCCCCGAATGCGATGGCCTCGGCCACATCGAATTTTTTGATCCGAAACGTATCGTCGCCTTCCCGAACCTGTCGCTGGCCAGCGGTGCAGTCAAAGGCTGGGACCGGCGCAACCAGTTCTATTTCCAGATGCTGACCAACCTGGCCGAGTTCTACGAATTCGACCTCGACACACCCTTCGAAAAACTGGCCGACAGCGCGCAGCAAGCGGTGCTGTACGGCTCCGGCAAGCAAGTCATTCCATTCACGTATGTCAACGAGCGCGGCCGTGCGGTGGTGCGCGAGCATGCATTCGAAGGCGTCGTCAACAACCTGCAGCGGCGCTATCGCGAAACCGATTCGAACGCGGTCAAGGAAGAGCTGGCCAAGTTCATCAACGGCAAGCAGTGCCCGTCGTGCCACGGTGCGCGACTGCGCATCGAAGCGCGCTACGTCAAGGTCGGCAACGGCAGCCAGCAGCGCGCGATCTATGAAGTGGCCGCCACACCGTTGCGCGAGACGCTGGACTTTTTCGAGACGCTGGTGCTGACCGGCGCGAAGAAGGAAATCGCCGATCGGATCACCAAGGAAATCATTTCGCGCCTGCGCTTTTTGAACAATGTCGGCCTCGATTACCTGTCGCTCGAACGCAGCGCCGACACGCTCTCGGGCGGCGAAGCGCAGCGCATCCGGCTGGCCTCGCAAATCGGTTCCGGCCTGACCGGCGTGATGTATGTGCTTGATGAACCGTCGATCGGCTTGCACCAGCGCGACAACGACCGGCTGATTGCCACGCTACGCCATCTGCGCGATATCGGTAACAGCGTGCTGGTCGTCGAGCATGACGAAGACGCGATCCGCTGCGCCGATTACGTCGTCGACATGGGTCCGGGTGCCGGCGTGCATGGCGGCGAAATCATCGCCGAAGGTACGCTGGAAGACATCCTCAAGAACACCAATTCGCTGACGGCCAAATATCTCAATGGCACGCTCGAAATCGCGGTGCCGAAGAAGCGTCATGCACCGGATCCGAAGCGTCAGTTCGTCATCACCGGTGCCTCCGGCAACAACCTCAAAAACGTCACGCTGGAATTGCCGGTCGGCTTGCTGACCTGCGTGACCGGCGTGTCGGGCTCGGGCAAATCGACGCTGATCAACGAAACCCTGTACCACGCGGCATCGCGCCATCTGTACGGTTCGCAAGCCGAGCCGGCCGAGCATGAAAGCATCAGCGGCTTCGAACATTTCGACAAGGTGATCTCGGTCGACCAGGGGCCGATCGGCCGCACGCCGCGCTCGAATCCGGCCACCTATACCGGCCTGTTCACGCCGATCCGCGACCTGTTCGCGACCGTCAATGCGGCCAAGGAACGCGGCTACAGCGCCGGCCGTTTTTCATTCAACGTCAAGGGCGGTCGCTGCGAAGCCTGCCAGGGCGATGGCGTGATCAAGGTCGAGATGCACTTCCTGCCGGATGTCTACGTGCCGTGCGATGTCTGCCACGGCAAGCGCTACAACCGCGAAACCCTCGAAGTGCTTTACAAGGGCAAGAACATCACCGAAGTGCTCGCCATGACGGTCGAGGAAGCGCATGTATTCTTCCTGCCGGTGCCGGTGATCGCGCGCAAATTGCACACGCTGCTTGATGTCGGTCTGGGTTACATCCGGCTCGGGCAAAGCGCTACGACGCTCTCGGGCGGCGAGGCGCAGCGCGTCAAGCTGTCGCTGGAACTGTCGAAGCGCGACACCGGCCGCACGCTGTACATCCTCGATGAGCCAACCACCGGCCTGCATTTCCATGACATCGATCTGCTGCTGAAAGTAA
>AEPR01000337.1 GCA_000195205.2 Oxalobacteraceae bacterium IMCC9480
CCTCGACACCTTGCGCACCGCAATTGCCGCAGCCAACGCCAACAGCGCGAAGGGCAGCTTTGACGGACCGTCGCGTTCCTACACCATCAATGCCAATGACCAGCTGCTGGCCGCCGACGATTACCGCAATCTGATCGTGGCCTACAAGAACGGCGCGCCGGTGCGGCTGACCAATGTCGCACAGGTCGTCAACAGCGCCGAGAACGTCAAGCTCGGGGCCTGGTCCGGCCTGCATCCGGCCATCATCCTGAATGTCCAGCGCCAGCCCGGCGCCAACGTCATCGCCACCGTCGATGCGATCAAGCAGCGCCTGCCCGAATTGCAAGCAGGCCTGCCGTCCACCCTGAAAGTGGCCGTGCTGAGCGACCGCACCACCGGCATCCGCTCGTCGGTCGCGCATGTCCAGACCGAACTGCTGCTGGCCGTGCTGCTGGTGGTGCTGGTAATTTTTGCCTTCCTGCGCGACTGGCGCGCGACCATCATTGCCAGCCTGGCCGTGCCGATTTCATTGATCGGCAGTTGCGGTGCGATGTACTTGCTCGGTTATAGCTTGAACAATCTGAGCCTGATGGCGCTGACGATCGCGACCGGCTTCGTGGTCGATGACGCGATCGTGATGATCGAAAATATCGCGCGCTACCTGGAAGAAGGCGAGAGCGCGATGGCCGCCGCACTGAAGGGCGCGGCGCAGATCGGCTTCACGATCATTTCGCTAACGGTGTCGCTCATCGCGGTGCTGATCCCGCTGCTGTTCATGGGCGATGTGGTGGGGCGGCTGTTCCGCGAATTCGCGGTCACGCTGTCGATCACTATCCTGATTTCGGCGGTGGTGTCATTGACGCTGGTGCCGATGATGTCGGCGCGCTGGCTTAAACCGCAAGTCAAAAGCGACGCGCCACCGGGCCGCATGCAGCGGTTTTCCGATGACGTGATGGTGCGCTACGACCGCGGCCTGAGCTGGGTGCTGGTGCATCAGACATTGACGCTGCTGGTGGCGGTGGCGACGCTGGCGCTGACGGTGGCGCTGTACATGGTCATTCCGAAGGGCCTGTTCCCGACTCAGGATACCGGCCAGCTGCAAGCCCGCATCGAAGCCGCGCAAATAGTGTCGTACACGCGCATGGCCGAACTGCAGCAAGCGGCAGCGGCGGCGATTCTTGAAGATCCCGATGTCGCGAGTCTCAGTTCGCTGGTCGGTGTCGATGCGGCGCGCAACACGATGCTGCATACCGGCAGCATGCTGATCAATCTCAAGCGCGATCGCGCCGGTTCGCAGGCCGACACGATGACGCGCCTGCGCGAACGCGTTGGCAAAGTCGCCGGCGTGACGATCTATCTGCAGCCCACCCAGGACCTGACCATCGATGCCGAAACCGGACCGACCCAGTACCGTGTCTCGCTGGAAGCAGCCGATACCGCCAGCGTGATCAAGTGGGCCGACCAGCTGACGCAGCAACTGAAGCGCCAGCCGGAGCTGAAAAACGTCGTGTCCGACGCCGACGCCACCGGCCTGGCGGTCTACATCGACATCGATCGCGACAGCGCAGCGCGGCTCTCGATCAGCGCTGCAGCCATCGATGACGCGCTTTACAGCGCCTTCGGCCAGCGCATCGTCTCGACAATTTTTACCGAGACCAACCAGTACCGCGTGATCCTCGAAGCCCGTCCCGATACGCTGACCACGCCGGCCCAGCTGGGCAACTTGCAACTGCGCACGGGCTCCGGCAAATCGACACCGCTATCGGCGATCGCAACCATCACCGAGCGGCAGTCCCCGCTGCAGATCACGCACGTCGCACAGTTCCCGGCGACCACGCTGGGTTTCGATACGGCCGCCGGCGTCTCGCTGGGCAAGTCGGTCGACGTGATCCGGCAGGCCGCGCTCGACATCAAATTGCCAGCGTCGGTGACGATGACTTTCCTCGGCGCGGCCGGTGCGTATCAGTCGTCGTTGAGCAGCCAGCTGTGGCTGATTCTGGCGGCGCTGGTATGCGTCTACATCGTCCTCGGCGTGCTGTACGAAAGCTATATCCATCCGCTGACTATCCTGTCGACGCTGCCATCGGCTGGTGTCGGCGCGCTGCTGGCACTGATGATCAGCGGTGCCGGACTGGGCGTGATCGGCATCATCGGCATCATCCTGCTGATCGGCATCGTCAAGAAAAACGCGATCATGATGATCGACTTCGCCATCGAGGCCGAGCGCCATCAGGGCATGACGGCGCAACAGGCGATCCATCAGGCGGCGCTGCTGCGTTTCCGGCCCATCCTGATGACCACGCTGGCGGCGCTGTTTGCGGCCGTCCCGCTGATGCTGGGCTGGGGCGATGGTGCCGAGTTGCGCCGCCCGCTCGGCCTGGCGATTTTCGGCGGGCTGATCGTCAGCCAGGTGCTCACGCTGTTCACGACACCGGTGATTTACCTGGCCTTTGACCGGCTGTCGCAACGGCTGTCCGGTCGCCACCGTCAGGCGGAGCCCGCGTGAACCTGTCGGCACCGTTTGTCCGGCGACCGGTCGCCACCGTCCTGCTGACGGTCGGCATTGCGCTGGCCGGGATAGGCGCGTTCTTCGTGCTGCCGGTGGCGCCGCTGCCGCAGGTCGATTTTCCGAATATCTCGGTGAGCGCGTCGCTGCCCGGTGCCAGTCCCGAAACCATGGCGTCGAGCGTGGCGACGCCGCTCGAGCGTCGCCTCGGCGTCATCGCCGGCGTCAATGAAATGACCTCGCGCAGCAGTACCGGGTCGACGCGCATCAATTTGCAGTTCGACCTCAATCGCAAGATCGACGCCGCCGCGCGCGAAGTGCAAGCCGCAATCAGCGCCTCGCGCGTTGATTTGCCGGCGACACTGCGCAGCAATCCGACTTACCGCAAGGCCAATCCGGCTGATGCGCCGATCATGATTCTGGCGCTGACCTCGCCGACGCTTTCGCCCGGTCAGATCTATGACGCGGTCTCGAATGTGGTGCAGCAAAAATTGGCGCAAGTGCAGGGCGTAGGCGATGTCGAACTCGGCGGCGGTTCGCTGCCGGCGGTACGGGTCGAACTGCTGCCGTATGCGCTCAACAAGTACGGCGTCAGCATGGAAGACGTGCGCGCCGCGATCCAGGCCAGCACCGCCAACCGGCCGAAGGGAACGATAGAAGGCGACGAGCGGCGCTTGCAGATTTACACGCCGGCTGGCGGTCGCACTGCGGCCGACTACCGCTCGCTGGTGGTGGGCTGGCGCAGCAGCGCGGCGATTCGGCTTGATGACGTCGCCGAGGTAGTCGATGGCGTCGAGAACACCAATACGCTGGGTCTGTTCAACGGCAAGCCGGCTGTGGTCGTGCTGTTGCGCAAGCAGCCCGGTGCCAACGTGATCGAAACCGTCGATGGTATCCGCGACCTGCTGCCGGAATTGCAGGCGCAATTACCGCCGGGCGTGGACATGCAGATCGCGTCCGACAGCACCAATTCGATACGCGCGTCGCTGCATGAAATCGAAGTCACGCTGCTCATTTCGATCGCGCTGGTGGTGCTGGTGGTCAGTGCGTTTCTGCGCAACGTGCGCGCCACCATCATTCCGGCGGTGGCGACCGTCGTGTCCTTGCTGGGTACGTTTGGCGTGATGTATCTGCTCGGCTTTTCATTGAATAACCTGAGCCTGATGGCGCTGACGGTGGCGACCGGTTTCGTCGTCGACGATGCCATCGTCGTGCTCGAAAATACCGCGCGCCATATCGAGGCCGGCATGGGCCGGATGGAAGCGGCACTGCTGGGCGCGCGCGAGGTCGGCTTCACGGTGCTGTCGATTAGCGTGTCATTGGTGGCGGTGTTCATTCCGCTGCTGTTCATGGGCGGGCAGGTCGGCCGCTTGTTCCGTGAATTCGCGGTAACGCTGTCGGCCGCGGTGATGATCTCGCTGGTCATTTCGCTCACGACCACGCCAATGATGTGCGCGTGGCTGTTGAGACCGCATGATCCGGCGCGCAAACCAGGTCGCCTGGCGCGCGGGTTTGAAAACGGCTTCAACCGCATCCACAAAATGTACGAGCACAGCCTCGACTGGGCCTTGCATGCACCGGCGCTAGTGATGCTGATCCTGGTCGGCGCGATCGGCCTGAACGTGTACCTGTTCATCGTCGCGCCCAAGGGCTTTTTTCCGCAGCAGGATACCGGCCGGCTCAATGGCGGCTTGCGGGCCGACCAGAGCATTTCGCCGACCGCGATCAAAGAGAAGTTGCGCGCGCTGGTGGACGTGATTCAGCGTGATCCGGCGGTCGCTACGGTGGTCGGATTTACCGGCGGCAGCCGGGCCGGTGGCGGCTTCCTGTTCGTTAACCTGAAACCGGTCGGCGAACGCAAGGACGGCGGCCAGGCCGTCATTGCGCGGCTGCGGCCGCAGCTGGCGAAGATTACCGGCGTGAGCCTGTACCTCAACCCGGTGCAGGATTTCCGGATGGGCGGCAGGTCGTCGAATTCGACCTACCAGTACACCCTCAAGAGCGACAGCCTCGCTGATCTGAAAGTCTGGGCGACAAGGCTGGGCGAAGCGATGAAGCTGCAGCCGGCCCTGATCGACGTCGATACCGACCAGGAAGAAAACGGCGTCGAGACCTACGTCAAGATCGACCACGACGCCGCCTCCCGGCTCGGCCTGACTTCGCGCGATGTCTCCAACGCGCTGTACAACGGCTTCGGCCAGCGCCAGGTCGCGACCATCTATTCCGAGCTGAACCAGTACAAGGTCGTGATGGAAGTGGCACCGCGTTTTGCACGCAGTCCGCAGGCGCTCAACGATGTGTATGTGCCGGCGCGCGGACTGGTTTCGACCGGTACTGCGGCGACTGCGGCCGGCAGCACGACCACCTCGGCGCTGAGCAGTAACCCCGGCCTGCGCGACCAGTCCACCGGTTCGGCGCTCAGCGGCACGGCAACGCGCATGGTGCCGCTGGCGGCCATCGCCAGTTTTGCCGAAGGGTCGACACCCACCTCGATCAGCCATCAGGATGCCGAACTCGCGACCACGGTCTCGTTCAACCTGACTGACGGGTTCACGCTGGCCGATGGCCAGGAGGCGGTGCGCCAGGCCGAGGCCGACATCGGCATGCCGACCAATGTGCGTGGCAGTTTTGAAGGCAGCGCGCGTGCCGCGCAGGAGTCGCAAAACGAGCAACCGCTGCTGATCCTCGCCGCGCTGGTGGTGATCTACCTCGTGCTGGGCATGCTGTACGAAAGCCTGATCCATCCGATCACGGTGCTGTCGACGCTGCCATCGGCCGGGGTCGGCGCGATCCTGGCGCTGCTGTTGTTCAACATGGAGTTTTCGCTGATCGCGCTGATCGGCGTGTTCCTGCTGCTCGGCATCGTCAAGAAGAACGCCATCCTGATCATCGACTTTGCGCTCGAAGCCCAGCGCAGCCGCAACCTGTCGGCCTTCGATGCCGTGCGCGAAGCCTGCCTGCTGCGCTTCCGGCCCATCCTGATGACGACGCTGGCCGCCGCGCTGGGTGCGCTGCCGCTGGCGATCGGTTTTGGCGAAGGCTCCGAACTGCGCCAGCCGCTCGGTGTCGCCATCATCGGCGGGCTGCTTGCCAGCCAGGTATTGACGCTGCTGACCACGCCGGTGGTCTACGTCCTGCTCGACAAATTACGCCACCGCCGCACGCCTGCGGTGCTGGCCATCCAACCATGAGACTGACCATGTACTTACTCCCTCGATCCCGCTGGCTGGCACTTGCCGTGCTGGTCGCCACTGCCGGCGGTTGCGCTGTCGGCCCGACGTACGAGCAACCGGCGCTGGCGACGCCAGCGGCGTACAAGGAAGTGTCGGGCTGGGTCCGGGCGACGCCGGCCGATGCGCTTGATCGCGGTACCTGGTGGACGCTGTTCGATGATGCCGGGCTCAATGCGCTGGCGGGCAGCGTAGAGGTGTCGAACCAGAATATCGCCGCTGCGGCGGCTGCTTACGCGCAGGCCCGTGCGCTGGTGCGCGAGCAGCGCGCCGGTCTGTTCCCCGTCGTCAGTCTCGATGGCAGCGGGCGGCGGGCCGGTGGCGAGAGCGCCGGTGCTGGTAACAGCGCAGGTGGCAGCGGGAATAACAGCGCGGGCAACACCTACCAGGCCAGCATCGGGGCCAGCTGGGAACCCGATGTCTGGGGTCGCCTCGGCCGCACCGTTGATAGCGCCAGCGCCGGTGCCCAAGCCAGCGCGGCCGATCTGGCATCGGCGCTGCTGGCGGCGCAGGGCGAACTGGCCATCAATTATTTTTCATTGCGCCAGACCGATGCGCAAAGCGCGCTGTTGCAGTCGACCATCGCGGCGTACCAGCGTTCGCTGGAGATCGCGCAAAACCGCTATCAGGCCGGTGTCGCACCGAAGACTGATCTGCTGCAGGCACAAACCCAACTGGCCAACGCACAGGCCGAACTGGTCGGACTGGAGCGTCAGCGTACCCAGCTCGAACATGCGATTGCGGTCCTGGTCGGGCAGGCACCGGGCAATTTCACGCTGGTGATCGCGCCATGGGCGGCGACGCTGCCGCAGGTGCCGATTGGCGTGCCATCGACCTTGCTGCAACGTCGTCCCGATATCGCGGCAGCCGAACGCCGGGTGGCCGCCGCCAACGAACAGATCGGGATTGCGCAATCGGCGCTGTATCCAAACCTGAATCTGAGCGCCAGTTACGGCGTCGGTGCGACCCGTGTGAGCGACCTGTTTTCGGCCTCGACCAGTGTGTGGTCGCTGGGTTTGTCGGCGGCGCAGGTGCTATTCAATGCCGGTGCTACGCGCGCGCGCATCGATGAAGCACAGGCCGCGCAGCAGCAGGCGGCGGCGCGTTACCGGCAAACCGTACTGGTGGCATTCCAGGGTGTCGAGGATCAGCTGGCGGCGACGCGCGTGCTGATGCAGCAGCAGCCATTGCGTGAGCTGGCCTCACGCGCCGCCGATGAAACCGAGGTGCAGACCCTGAACCGTTATCGCGCCGGCCAGGTCGCCTACACCGAGGTCGTCACCGCGCAGGCCAGCGCCTTCAGTGCGCGGCGCGCGCTGGTGCAGCTGGCCTCGGACCGGCAGGTCACGGCGGTGGCGCTGATCCAGGCGCTGGGCGGCGGCTGGGGGAACTGAGTTGCTGGCGTCTACCCTCTGTTCAGGCCACGGTTCTGGAGTTCCCGTATCCGGTCTTGGATACTGAGTCCGCCCACGGACGGTTGCGGCGCGGCCGGGCGCACCAGTCCCATGGTTTGCTGCGCTTGCAGTGCCTGCCGGGCTAGCTGGGGTTCTTGTGCCGGCAAGGGTCGCGGTGTCTTCGTTCGCTGAGGTTGCGGTGGAGTGCCGGCCACGGCTGCTTGCGCGATGACTGGCGCTGGTGCCTCTGGTGCCTCTGGTACTTCCGGCTGTGGTCGGCCCGACGGCCCCGCTACTTCCAGACCTTCGAACAGGGCAAGTCTGGTTTTTAGCGCTCCTATTTCGTCGTTCTTTCGTTGAATGATAGCGTTTGCTTTCTCCAGATCTTTGACGACTTTGGCTACCATGGCGCGCCCTTTCAGACGGTCATCGCACCTGTCGTAATCCTCGCTGGTAATAGTGCGGTTCGACGCTGTCGACGCCAGCGGTTCACTGTCAGCATAAAGCTGATCACGGAATATTCTGAGGGCCGCCATATCCATCGCGTCGACGGTCGGGTCGGTGAGTTTATCCTTGATGTTCGGCAGCACCAGATTTTCGAATTTGCGGACATTTCTGCGCGCGCCAACGTAGATGCGCTCGTAGGTTTTCAGGAGGATATTGTTGCGGGCCTCGTCCGTCAGTTTCTCAAGCAATCCCGAATACGTTCTCAGGGTATTGGTCCAGACTTCATTGCTCTGCGGCGCCAGCGCGTCGGAGCCGAACATGATGCGTTCCGAATGCTTGTTCAGGAAGGCGATCCATCCGTTGAGACGCTGTGTTGCCGCTTCCGGATCGAGGCCATCGCCCGTCAATTGTTTCGCCACTTCATTCCAGGAAATATCAAGCACCAGGTTGGGGTGCTTTGCAAGCATGTTTTCCAGTTCGTCCATGTGGCGATTGGACTGCTTGACGAACCGGCCCAATCCTCCCGCATGGGCCCAGACGATGGTCGTGTGCCTGACCTTCTCATCGGCCAGGAAATCACTGAATACCGCCAGATTTTTGGGCGGGTCGTTCGGGGCATCGAGATAATGGCCGATGTCGCAATGGATGCAAGCGGGCATGCCGGCCACCCCCAGTGCCGCCATCAATTGCTTGGCGGGACCGATGTGGGTGTCGGGTTTCATTGTTTCTTCTCCGACGATGATGGCACGTTCATGCAACGACGCTTGCCCGCTCTTGTCGGCGTACAGGACCTCGACCAGTTCCTTGTTGAGCGTGAGTTCACCGGCGCCGGTGAATACCCCGGGATTGCGCAACATTTTCTTGAACAGGGACATGTCGGCAAACGAGCTACCCAGGTGCAGGCCGGTGACCATCGGATCGAGCCTGTCCTGTTCGGCTTTGGTGAGGACAATGAAGCTGTCGGCCGTGTAGTCATCGACCTCGGTATCGACGTTGAGCGAAATGAGGGTCTGCACCTTGACGGCAAACTCGGGTGAAAGTTCCAGCCCGGGCTTGTTGAACTCTTTCGGAACGTAATACGACGGACCGCAATGATGGAGCGGACCACTCGACCGAAGGAGCGTCCATTCTGCGCGTTCGCTATCACCCATCAACGAAATAATGCTGGTTGGAATAGGCATGATGACGCTGTACTTGCAATTGATCTGGTCCATGCGTGCCACCATCTCTTTGAGGTCCAGGCCTTTTTGTACATAGGACCACGGATGCATGTGGGCATCGCTATGCGCAGGTAATTTTTGAGCGATTTCGGCAAAGTCCTTGTTCGCTTGCTCGGCGCGTTCTTCCGGCGAAACGGCCATGGTGTAGCTCGTGCGGTAGCTAAGTTCCGGCCTGTCTTCATTGAAGATATTCATGTGGAACTCGCCGACCGGCGGCACTTGTGCTTCGTGCGCATGCTGGTGAATGGCGACATTGCTCAACAACTCTCGCAATCTGTCGTCAGTGTGAACCCGATTGATAGCCCGTAGGCCATCGGCAGTAAGACGTTGGGAGGTCATGGTGATCCTTAAAAAGTGAAGTTCAAAAATTTATAGTGCGCTGGTCTTGAGTTGCAACGGCAGCACGAACGCGGGTCGACGCATTGGTCGCGGTGCGAAGGTATGACGGGCGTCGGCGTTGTCGATGCGCCAGCGCCGGACTTGTTCGACAAGTTTTGCCACCGTGGTCGTCAGCGTAGCGACGTCCATTGCATCGAGCGCCACGGCACGTGCATAAACCACATTGCCGGTCCGCGACGAGACGCAGTACGAGGCGTTTTTGGTCGGAAACTCCAGATAGTTTTCGCGCAGTATCTGGTAATAGACTGCCGCTTCGTTAGCCTTTGGAATGGGGCCGAAATCCACGAACAGCATTAGTGGCTGGTCTGATACCGACGGCTGCCTGCGAAAGCAAAAGACAATGTCGTTGACGCAAAAAGGGCTACCACGCGCCAGTTTTTCCGGTTCGGGCAAACCCAGCGCGATGCCGAAAGCCTGCATCAGCCCGGTAAATCGATTATTCATGGGGGGACGGCTCCTGATCAAAAAGTGTCGTGCCGTGTTGCGGGCAAGGGTGTTTTCGCCACAAGGCAATCGCACCGCCATGAGTGCCAGGTCGATGCAGACGGTTCCAAAATATTTTTATGGGTGGTGACGGAATTTTGTCGACGTGGTGTGCCACCAAGTTCGCAGTGCGCGGTAACCGGCCGCCACGCCCCGCTTCACTCACGCAGAAGGCATCTCATGGCAACGAATTTTGGCGAACTGATCGACGGATTTTGCCGCCTCAAACATCTCGAAAATGGCGACGAACTCGCCGCTGGCGCACCACTGAATGTCAATGGCGCTTGCTGTTCATTGATTTACAACAAGGCTCTGGATGCGGAGGTGGTGTTCCTGTACGTCGAATATGCGTACGCGCCGCTCGACCGGTTGGCCGCGACCTACAAAACTCTGCTGCGGCAAAATCATCTGGATTTTGATGGTCACGGACCCGGCTATTGCATATCACCGACCACCGGCAAGATCGTCGAACTCACGCGACTGGCCTTGCCCGACCTGACGCCAGACCGTCTCGCAGGCACGCTGGTGAAACATGCCGCACGCTGGCAACGCTGGTGCGACAAGAATTTGCCG
>AEPR01000336.1 GCA_000195205.2 Oxalobacteraceae bacterium IMCC9480
CCAAAAGCAGAGCTGCACATCCACATCGAAGGTTCACTCGAACCGGAACTGATTTTTGCACTGGCCCGACGCAACAACGTGGCATTGGCTTTCGAGTCCGTCGATGCGTTGCGTGCGGCGTATGCCTTCACTGACCTGCAGTCTTTTCTGGATATTTACTATGCCGGTGCCAGCGTGCTGCTGACCGAGCAGGATTTTTATGACATGACGCGCGCCTATCTGCTGCGCGCGCAGCAGGACCAGGTCCGTCACACCGAATTATTTTTCGATCCGCAAACCCACACCGCCCGCGGCGTGCCGATGGAATTCGTCATCAATGGCATCTGGCGCGCGCTGCAGGATGCGCAACAGGAGTGGGGCATGACCGGCGCGCTGATCCTGTGCTTCCTGCGTCATCTGTCCGAGGACGACGCTTTCGATACGCTTGAACTGGCGCTGCCGCTGCGGGATAAATTCATCGGCGTCGGACTCGATTCATCCGAGCTCGGCCATCCGCCGGAGAAATTTGCCCGCGTATTTGCCAAGTGCCGCCAGCTCGGCCTGCATCTGGTTGCCCATGCCGGCGAAGAAGGCCCGCCGGCCTACATCACGTCGGCTCTCGACGTGCTGAAAGTCGAACGCATCGACCACGGCGTGCGCTGCCTCGAAGACGCCGCGCTGACGGCACGGCTGGCGCATGAACGCATTCCGCTGACTGTCTGTCCGCTGTCGAACCTGAAGCTGCGCGTGGTCGATCAGCTGGCTGATCACAACCTGCTGCAACTGCTGGACGCCGGCCTGGTGGTCACCGTCAATTCGGATGATCCGGCCTATTTCGGCGGCTACATGAACGACAATTTCATCGCCACTTTCGAGGCGCTGCCACTGACACGCGCGCATGCCCGCCTGCTGGCGCGCAACAGCTTCGATGCGGCTTTCCTCGATGGCGCGACCCGGCATAAATACCTGGCCGAAGTCGATGCTTTTTTTGACGGGCAGCCCGCCTGATGTTACGTACCTTGATGCAATCGCTGCGCATGACGCTGCGCGACTGGCGTGCCGGCGAACTGCGCTTTCTTCTCGTGGCGCTGGTGGTCGCGGTATCGGCGCTGACCTCGGTGAGTTTTTTTGTCGACCGCATGCGCACCGGCCTGAACCGCGATGCGCACCAATTGCTGGGTGCCGACCTGGTGATCCGTGGCGATGCCCCGATCAGCGAACTGTGGCGAACCGAAGCCCGCAAACGCGGGTTGACGCTGGCCGAGACCATCGTCTTCCCGAGCATGGCGCTGGCCGGCGAAGGCGATGCGATGCAATCGAAACTCGCCTCCGTGAAAGCCGTGAGTACCGGTTATCCGTTGCGCGGCAATCTGAAGGTCGCGTCGAACGGCACCGACGATGGCGTGACGACACGCGACATCCCGGCAGCCGGCACAGTCTGGGTTGATCCGACCCTGCTGCTGGCGCTTGATCTGCAGGTTGGCAGCACCCTGAAACTCGGCGACAGGCAATTCAAGATAGCCCGCGTGATCGCTTCCGAGCCGGACCGCGGTGCCGGCTTCATGAATTTTGCGCCGCGCGTGATGCTGGCGGAGACCGATCTCGCCAGCACCAAGCTGATCCAGTACGGCTCGCGGATTACCTATCGCCTGCTGGTGGCCGGTACACCCGAAACTGCCACCGCGTTCCAGCAATGGGTGGAGGCCAGCATCGACAAGAATGCGATCAAGGGTATCCGCCTGGAGTCGCTTGACAGCGGCCAGCCGCAAATGCGCGCCACGCTCGAACGTGCCGAACAATTCCTGTCGCTGGTTGGCTTGTTGTCGGCGATGCTGGCAGCCGTTGCCATCGCGATGGCAGCGCGCCGCTTCATGCTGCGCCATGTGGATTCCTGCGCGATGCTGCGCTGCCTCGGCATGACGCAAAATCAGGTCACGCTGCTGTATCTGGTCGAATTCTTCCTCATCGGTCTGGTGGGCAGCGCGCTGGGTGCCGTGGTCGGATTCGGCGCGCATTTTGTGCTGCTCGAATGGCTGGGCAAGCTGGTCTCTAGCGACCTGCCTGCAGCCAGTTTCCTGCCGGCGTTGCAAGGCATCGCGACCGGATTGCTGCTGCTGATCGGTTTCGCATTACCGCCCGTGCTGCAGCTGCGTAACGTGCCGCACAACCGCGTGATCCGGCGCGAACAGGATGCGCCGCAACCGGTGGCGCTGCTGACTTACGGCCTTGGTCTGCTGACCTTCGTGGGCTTGCTGCTGTGGCAGGCCGGGAACGTCAAGCTGGGTCTGCTGACGGCCGGTGGCTTCCTCGGTGGGCTGGCACTGTTTGCATTGCTCGGCTGGCTCAGTCTGAAATCGCTGCGCGCCATGCGCGGCCTGTTCAATCACGCCAGCTGGCGCTTCGCCATCACGGCTTTGCAGCGCCGTCCGGGAGCAACCGTGGTGCAAGTGGTGGCCTTGTCGCTGGGCCTGATGGCGCTGCTCTTGCTGACCGTCGTGCGGGGCGATCTGGTCAATGCCTGGCGCCAGGCCACGCCTGCCGATGCGCCCAACCAGTTCGTCATCAATATCCAGCCCGACCAGACCCAGCGCGTGCGCGGCGAACTGACTGCCAACGGCGTCATCGATCCGACCCTGTATCCGATGATTCGCGGCCGCCTGATCGAGGTCAACGGCACGGCCATTGGTGGCGATGCGTATGTCGATGATCGCGCCAAGCGACTGGTCGAGCGCGAGTTCAACCTGTCGACCATGACCGGTTTGCCGCCACAAAACCAGGTCATCGCCGGTCGCTGGTTCGACGACAGCAAACCCGAAGCCTCGGTCGAGGAAGGCCTGGCCAAAACGCTCGGCCTGAAGCTCGGCGACACACTCAAGTTCGATATCGCCGGCCAGTTGGTCGAAGCGCCGGTCACCAGTTTGCGCAAGCTCGACTGGGGTTCGATGCAAGTCAATTTCTTTGTGATCCTGAACCCGGCCGTGATGGCCAGTACGCCGCAAACCTGGATCACGGCATTCCATCTGCCGCCGCAAAACGTCGCACTGGTGAATCAGCTCACACGTGACTTTCCGAACCTGACCGTGGTCGATGTCGGCAACGTCATCAAGCAGATCCAGGCAGTGGTCGACCAGGTCGTTACTGCGGTCGAGTTTCTGTTCCTGTTCACGCTGGTGTCGGGTGTGCTGGTGCTGTACGCGGCGCTGGCCGGTTCGCATGACGAGCGCACCCGTGAGGCCGGCCTGTTGCGCGCGCTGGGCGCAACGCGCAAGCAATTGTCGCAAGCGCAGTGGATCGAGTTCGTGCTGGTCGGCGGCTTGTCGGGCTTGCTCGCGGCCTCCGGTGCAGCGGCAGTCGGCTGGTCGCTCGCCACCTTCGTGTTCGATTTCGAGTGGCAATTCAGTCCGGTGGTCTGGCTCGCCGGTCTGGTTGTCGGTGCTGCTTGCGCGGTCTTCGGTGGTTGGGCCGGCTTGCGCAATGTGCTCAACCAGCCGCCGTTGCAAACCTTGCGCGGAACCTGACGATGACGACTGAATCGACTCTGCTCTACGACCTCATCGGTGGCGATGCGCGGGTGCGCGAACTGGTCGACCGTTTCTATGACCTGATGGATCTGGAGCCGGAATTTGCCGAGCTGCGCGCATTGCATCCCGCCGCACTGGATGGCTCGCGCGACAAGCTGTACTGGTTCCTCAGCGGCTGGAGCGGTGGCCCTGACATGTACATCGAACGCTTTGGCCATCCGCGTTTGCGGGCGCGCCATTTGCCGTATCCGATCGGCGTCAGCGTGCGTGACCAGTGGATGCAATGCATGGCGTTCGCGTTGCAGGATATCGGTGTCGAGGAAGGTTTGCGCGACAGGCTGATTGCGTCGTTTTATCAGACCGCGGATTGGATGCGCAATCGTGAAGGGTGAACGGGTTGGTGGTGCGCTCGCGTGGGCACGATAACCCTGTGCCC
>AEPR01000335.1 GCA_000195205.2 Oxalobacteraceae bacterium IMCC9480
AGGTACCATGTTGGCGAAGTATTCCCCTTCGAACTGCCGTTAATATTAGGAGAGTTACGGTTGCAACGTAATGCCAGAATGCTCGGCTGTAACTGGAAGACTCTGAATTAACAAGAAGCACATTGGATCCGTTTGGAGTCAATGTGCTTTTTTCATTGCTTTACAGTTAAAAGCATCTGCGGTCATTCGAGCTTGCTGTTTTTATTGAATTCCATCCAATGCCAAAAAGAATTTCTGCCAGCCTGTTTCACTTGCTCATCAGCTTTCTGTTGGTGGTTGCTATTGTTACATTCGTTATCTTTCTTTGGTATCCAGGAAATTATTTTTCAGCGATGGGCGTACAGAACGTTTTATTTGTTCTTGCCGCAGTCGACATTACGATCGGCCCGCTCATTACACTGATCATTTTTAATCCAGCCAAGAAATCGTTGAAAATTGATTTGGCAATCGTTGCAGCGCTTCAGTTGACAGCATTGCTGTACGGGGTCCACACCATATTCTCCGGACGACCTGTTTATATGGTCTACAACGTCGACATGTTTACGGTCGTGTCGGCTGCTGATATTCCCGACGCGGAGTTAGTCCAGGCAGTAAAAAATACCTTGCCGATGACTGGCCCGCTAATTGTCGGTGCGCGTTTGCCCGACGATCCTGCCGGACGCAAGAAAATCCTGTTTTCATCCCTCAACGGTGGTCCTGATTTGCCGCAGATGCCGCAGTTTTATTTGCCTTATCAAGATGTCGCTGCCGATGTAAAAGCCCGACTCCTGTCCATAGAAACGCTAAACAAGCGTATTGCTAAAGATAAACTGACTGACGGTGCACAAAAAATAAGCGTCGCTCTGTCCAAGGCAAACTTGAAAATGGCAGAGGTTGGCTTCGTACCGGTTCGGGGGAAATCCAGTGATCTGACCATGATGGTGCGCCTTGCCGATGCCAGTATCGTCGAGCTGTTACCAATTGATCCTTGGGGGCAATAACAGCTTTTGTTGGGAGCTTGCGATCAAGCCACCCAATCCCCCGACCGCCCTCCATGCTTCTCCATCACCTTCACCCCCCCAATCACCATCCCCCTATCCACCGCCTTGCACATGTCATAAACAGTCAGCAACCCCACCTGCACCGCAAACAGCGCCTCGATCTCCACCCCCGTCTTACCAAACGTCTCCACCTGCGCCGTACAGTCAATACTGCTTGACTCTGCATCCACGCTGAAATCGACCACCACCCGAGTCAATGCCAACGGATGACACAGCGGCACCAGTTCGCTGGTGCGCTTGGTGGCCATGATCGCGGCGATGCGGGCGATGCCGAGGACGTCGCCTTTTTTTGCGGTGCCGGACTGGATCAGCGCGAGGGTCTCGGGTTTCATGCGGATGGTGCCGCTGGCAATCGCGACACGATGGGTCTCGGCTTTGCTCCCGACGTCGACCATGTGGGCCTGGCCGGCGCTATCGAAATGGGTCAGTCCGTCGTGGACGGGAACAGGGTCGTGCGGGGTGGTTTTGATGGTCATCAGGAGTCGAAAAAGCAGGGTGGCTGGAGCGGCGCGCAGGGCCGGCGAGCGGGTATCATAGCACCGTGAAATCACTTCCTGGATGCCCGTCCACCTCCTCGATCAGCCTGTCTGCCGCCTGCCGTGTTCTGGCTGTGGTCGCTGCGATTGTGTGCTTCGCGCTGCCGCTCCAACCGGTTCGCGCCGCCGCCAATCTCAACGATGATGTCCGCCTGCCCAGCCTCGGCGACTCGGAACGCGAGTCGCTGTCGCCACTGACCGAGCGCAAACTGGGCGAGTACATCATGCGCGACATCCGGCGCGATCGCGATTATCTCGACGATGCACCGACGCTCGATTACCTCAATAATTTCGGCAACCAGTTGCTGGCCGCTCGGCCGGAAGCGCGCGGCGAGGCGGGCTACGATTTTTTCTTTTTTGCGGTGCGCGATCCGATGCTCAATGCCTTTGCGCTGCCGGGCGGCTTTATTGCCGTGCACTCGGCGCTGCTGATCGCGGCGCAATCCGAATCCGAACTGGCCTCGGTGGTCGCGCACGAGATCGGCCACGTCGCCCAGCGCCACATCGCGCGCATGCTCGGCCAGCAAAAACAGGACATGCTGATCCCGCTGGCCGGAGCGATTCTGGCGGTGCTGGCGGCGCGCTCCAATACGGATGCGTCGGCGGCGTTGCTGATCGGTTCGCAAGGGGTGGCATTGCAGCGCCAGCTCAATTTCAGCCGCGATGCCGAGCGTGAAGCCGACCGGATCGGCTTACAGATCCTGCGCGACGCCGGTTTCGAAACCGCCGGCATGGTGACTTTTTTCGGGCGCATGCAAAGCGCCTCGAGCGGGTATTCGGATTACCTGCCGGCCTATTTGCGCTCGCATCCGCTGACCACCGAACGCATCGCCGATATCGAGGCGCGCATCCGCGACCTGCGCTACCGGCAGCATGCCGACAACGTAGATTTCCAGCTGATCCGGGCGCGCATGCGCGTGCTGCAGGACGACACCTCGCAAGGCTGGCGCGATGCCAGCGACATCTACCGCGCGCAATTGCTGCAACAAAGCCGCACGCAAACGGTGGCCGGCAAATACGGGCTGGCGCTGGTGGCCTTCCGGCGCAGCGAGTTCGCCACGGCGCTGGCCTTGCTGCAGGACGCCCGCACTGCGTTGCGCAGTGGCGCACCGCGCAATGGCGGCGAGAGCAGCGTGCTGGATTATCTGGGTATCGAGCTGTTGCTGGCATCCGGAAAAGCCACCGAAGCAGTCAGCCTGGCCGACGCCGCGCGGAAGCGTTTTCCGTTGTCGCGCGGGCTGGCACGACGATATGCCGACGTGCTGCTGGCGGTCGGGCGCACCGATGAGGCGCTGGCGTATCTGCGTGACCAGGCGCAGTTGTACCGGACCGACCCCGACGTGCAGGACCAGCTGGCCAAGGTGTATTCGACGCAGGGCAAGCGCGTGCTGCAGCATCTGGCACTGGCCGAATCGTATGCGTTGAGAGGTAGCCTGCAAGCCGCGATGGACCAGCTGCGCATCGCCCGCACTGCGCCGGATGCGACGTTTTATGACCAGGCGCTGGTGGATGCGCGCGAGCGTGATCTGGAGGTGCGCTGGAAGGAAGAGCTGGCTAATAGCAAGCGGGAGAAGTGACGGCTTGTTGTGCCCACGCGCGCGGACCG
>AEPR01000334.1 GCA_000195205.2 Oxalobacteraceae bacterium IMCC9480
CAGCCATTAGTTCGATATTTATCGTGATGGCTCCAGTCGCGCATGCGATGCCGTCTATGATAATTCCTTTAATTATGGTGCTGGAGACCGTGCATTCAGTACGACATGTGCAGACTCAGCTAATAGGCCAGATAGATATGCGGCATAGCAATTAAGTCTTTTATCTACAACGGCAATCAAATCTGACAGGTTTGCCATAATTAGATCTTTTACAACAGCAGCGAATTGGCAAATACTGGTTGCTACAGATAATGGGTAACACAAAGAATATTGCTGGCTTCTGGGTTGAGTTACATAGTAGCGAACTCAGCGTCCGGCGGTGGGATTAAGGAACTTTTCAATATTGGTTCAGTATCTTTAGTCGGGCAGTTTATGCAATTCCAGGTGGTCAGAACAGACTGATGACTTCATTATAAGAACGAAATAAAAACAACACTATTATATTATTATAAATTACAAGGATATCATGAAGTTTTCATTTAATTTTAAGACACCAATAGTCATATTAGGTATTGCTCTAGGTTTTTCCAGTGGTGTGGCTAATGCTATAACGTTTATGACTCCAGCATCGGCAGGATAAGCTGTTACCCAGACTGGCAGCAGTACATGGAATTATCAATTCACGGTGACCAATTCCGGATTTTTTAACTCGATAAATCAATTTGATCTGCCATACTTTCCTGATGCGGGTATTGCAAATATCTCTAGTCCAACCGGTTGGACTATCTCAGTAGGTCAATCTTTTAACTTGGCACCAATGAGTTTAGTTTCTTTTGGCGCTACAAATGCAATTGCCTGGTCGACTAATTCTAATTCCGTGTCCACATCTGAGCGTCTCTCGAGTTTTAGTTTTACTTCTTCTTATGCACCGGTTTATGGACCTTATGCTTTAGGCTTTTCTGACGGATATTCTTTCATTGGTGACCCAGGAATTCCAGGATCTCCACTAGCTAAGGCAGCGGGTTTTACGACATCCTATCCTGTAGCCGCAGTCCCAGAACCTGAAAACTACGGCATGATGCTTGGTGGCCTTGCGTTGATATGCTTCATGGTTCGTCGCAAGAAATCAGCTTAAGTTTCGGTTCCACTCTCATCTCCGCGAAATTTTTCTGTCACCGTTCGCGGATATTCTCAAAACTCAGCGAAGCGTGTAGAAAATAGTTTTTAGGAGTTTTGCGTTCTAAGGTTGCCGCTTGTGCCGCATAAGGTCTCAGTTTTCATAATCACAAACGATCGTTTTTGAGGCACAGAATTAGAAATCAAAGATCCCGCGGGGCTGGGTACAGATCCCGGTTGTGGAAGACCACAAATAGGCTGAACAAAAACGTCTCTCTTCGTAAGTTGACGGTTGGCACGGATGCTTCCGT
Organism: Oxalobacteraceae bacterium IMCC9480; assembly: GCA_000195205.2. GTDB lineage: Bacteria > Pseudomonadota > Gammaproteobacteria > Burkholderiales > Burkholderiaceae_D > Actimicrobium. The sequence continues at coordinate 1,368 of AEPR01000334.1, forward strand.
CCCCTTTGGGTCGATAGCCCTAGCGCGCGCGCACACAATCAGGCAGTCGTCGGCTTCACGAAGGATTGCCATCAATCTTGACGTTGATCTGAATTCCGAACTTGTCCAGATCAGGCGGTGGCAAAGGAATTATCCGGCACGGGTAACCGAGAAGATTTCCAAAAACTAAGTGACCTCGAATCAGTATGCTTCGGGTTGCGGTTCGTATACTTGGTTAGCCGGCACTGGGCGTCCATAGATTGCCGTTGGGCTGTTATCGACGGCCTTTGCTGCGCCCTGCTGGACTGGGACTAATACCGCATCCTCACGCTGTGACATCTTTCCCGTATCGACTCCGCTCGTAGCAGGCGGCAAGGACTTCGTAGTGCCATGTTTAGCGAGCGCCAAAGCCCCGAAAAGCGCCAGAATTGCAGCGATGACCAGACTTAGAACGTTGATTTGCGGATTTTTCATTGGTAAATCTTTCGATGTGGTTAGTTGCAGCGGCTTGCAATCGGAATTGGTCCAACTCGCAATTAACTGCCTACCGCTCACATTAATTACGACTGAACTAAATACTAGATGTAGTGATTCGAAGGTCCCTTATTAAAAGTTGTCGAGGAATATAAAACTGACGGCGTTCACCTTGTTGTCGAAAACAGCCCGGTTTAATCTTATAAAGAAAAATAATAAGAAAAATCATTGCAAAAATAAAACAAGATTCACTACCTTAATTTGGTTTTTATTCGCGGCGCCTGTTACTTAATTACGAAGTAATCCTTACAAGACACCTTGTTAGCCGGCCGCTAAATCATATAAATTTGAGTCGATTATTTTTTCGATCAATGGTAAGGACCCGCTTTCGTGGACCGCATCGAAATCACCGGTTGCAACAACGACGTGATCGCCGATTGATACAGAGTTCTTTAACGGGAGGGGAATAAGCATTTTCTTGATCGCATACCCCGAACTCATTTCAACTTCAATAATCATCGAATTAGAAAGAGTTGAACATAGCAATGAAAAAGTTTCGGTGTCTCTCCACTCGCCAGCGCATGCACGGACATTTGCAGGAGTATTTGCACGCCATTGATTTACAACAACTCCCTGAATGTGCTGATTGAAAAAGCCGATATCGGTTGTCTCGGCGACGTGCGATCGTCTGTACTTTCCTTCGTAAGCTGTATAGCGCATCGACTTTCGCAACGGGTCGGCTGAATCATCAACACGTTGCATCGCAAACGGCTTTTCTTGCTTATAAGAAATGTTGCTGTTGGGTAGCAGATGTGTGGCGATCCAGGCAAGGCTGGAAATTAAAGCGACCATGCAAATAATCGCGGATTTTTTGTGACTAAGAAAAATCATGCATATCCTTTTTTTAGTTACCAATTAGATGCAACCGGAAATGCATGAAAACACGTTGACGTATTCCAGCCAACTAGTAGAATTACAGTTGCGCCTTTGACAAGCGTGTGGTGATTCAGTGTCAACGGGAGTTGCCTTTTCGATCTATGGCCGCACTTTTACTGAAGTTGAATTTTTAGTTGGGTGGGTGTACCAAATCGATAATTTTAAGAAAAGTATCAAAACTTTCCGCCTCGAACTAATTGACATAGACGTTTTGTTTGCTCATATCGTTGAAAGGACTGCCGCGCTCGGGTTCGACTTCGCCTCCTTCGGTATGCAGATGCCACTACCGCTCAACAATCCAAAAATTGTTACTAGGAATAATTACGATCCGGAATGGTGGAATGTCTATTTGAAAAATAATTATTTTCAAATAGACCCGGTAGTCATACATGTCAGAACCTCGGACGAGGCTGCGGTGTGGAGCGACAATTTTTTTTCGGCGCAGCCCAAGTTTTGGGAGCACGCACAATCGTTCGGCTTACGGTATGGCTGGACCAAAGCCACACGTAGTTCCGTGGGTACGATGAGCCAATTATCTTTTTCTAGGCGTGAAAACCCGCTGTCCGAACAGGAGCTCTTGCTCAAAGAGTCCGCGATGATAGATCTAGCTGATTTAGCTCATTTGCACATGACCGAATGCTTTGTACTCGAACAGTTTCCAGAGTCGAAAACGGAGCTATCGCAGCGAGAGCGTGATGTTATTCGTTGGTGTGCAGATGGTAAAACAAACGCCGAAATTGCGATGATTTTGAATATTTCTACAAGTTCAGTGAATTTTCATGTGCTGAATTTTATTAAAAAGCTTGATGCATCGAATAAGACGCACGCAGTGATGAAAGCAGCTAGCTTTGGACTTTTAGGCCGACCAGGCGGATAAATAGTATGTCTTGAATAATTCGGATTTTCAACATGTCACCGTTTTTGTATTACCTGTTTTCAATTTATTGAGAATCAGTCAGATGTTGTGACCGGTACCGCAAAGCACGGCCTGAAGTGCATCGCCTAGCGATCCTTTGTGCCAGCTGCGCACCAACTTGCCATCGGCTTTTTGGTGACGACGCGTACCTTCTTGGCCGCCTCAATGCTTTGGGCCAGTAACTCGTCGACACCCTTTTCGCCCAACCACTTGTCCCTGTGCGACGGGCTGAAGGGATCGATTGACGGTGTAGCTTGCAGGTGGATTTCGCCGGTGAAGACCTGCCAATACGGGTTCTCGACCCAGCCTGCCACCACCTGTTCGTCCGTTATACCGAACGCATGCTGCAGGTAAAACAATCCCGTGAGCAGCCGGGACCGCAAGGGCGGTCGTCCCGGCCGCGCAGAAAACAGCGCAGAGGCAACGTCATCAATGGCCGGTCAGTCAATCTGGCTGGCCAGCACCAGCACCAGCACCAGCACCAGCA
>AEPR01000333.1 GCA_000195205.2 Oxalobacteraceae bacterium IMCC9480
CCGCCGTAAAAATCGCGCACAACTACGAAGGACCTGTGGTCTACGTGGCCGATGCGTCGCGCTCGGTGTCGGTCGCCCAATCGCTGCTGACACCGGAGCAACGCGACCAGTACATCGCCGACATCGCCACCGATTACGAACGGATCCGCGAGCAGCACGCCAACCGCAAGATCGTACCGATGCTGTCGATCGCACAGGCGCGTGCCAACAAAATGGTGGTGCCATTCACCGGCGATGATGTCCCTGTCAAACCGAAGTTCATCGGCCGGCGCGAGTTCAGGAATGTCGACCTCGCCACGCTCGCCAAATACATCGACTGGGCACCGTTCTTCCAGACCTGGGACCTGGCCGGTCCGTTCCCGGCAATCCTGACCGACGAGGTCGTCGGCGAAACCGCCAGCAAGGTCTACGAAGAAGGCCTGGCGCTGCTCAAGAAAGTCATCGACGGCCGCTGGCTGACCGCCAATGGCGTGGTCGCACTGATGCCGGCCAACAGCATCAATGACGACGACATCGAAATCTATACCGACGAAACCCGCACCGAAGTGGCCTTCACGTACTACGGTATCCGCCAGCAAACCATCAAGCCGGTCATCGATGGCGTGGCGCGACCGAACCAGTGCCTGGCCGATTTCATTGCGCCGAAATCGTCCGGCATCGCCGACTACATCGGCCTGTTCGCGGTCACCACCGGCATCGGCATCGAGAAGTACGAGAAGCGTTTTGAAGACGCGCACGATGACTATTCATCGATCATGTTGAAGTCATTGGCCGACCGGCTGGCCGAAGCTTTTGCCGAGCAAATGCACGAGCGCGTGCGCACTGATTTGTGGGGTACGACGCCGGATGAAACACTCAGCAATGCCGAGATGATCAAGGAACAGTACCTCGGTATCCGGCCGGCGCCGGGCTATCCGGCCTGCCCGGAACACACGGTCAAGCAAGAGATGTTCACGCTGCTGCAGTGTGCCGATATCGGCATGCAGGTGACTGAATCGCATGCGATGTTTCCGGGTGCGTCGGTAGCTGGTTTCTACTTTGGCCATCGGCAATCGAAGTACTTCAGCGTCGGCAAGATCGGCGAGGATCAGGTCAAGGATATGGTCACCCGTCGCGGCGCGAGTCGTGAAGATGTCGAGCGCTGGCTGGCGCCGAACTTGTCCTAAGCGTTGTCCTGATCAAACAGGCTCGCCGTCGACGAACACCTTCAGTTCGCCGGCGGCAAAGCGGGTCCAGTGTTCGTTGGTCGTCAGCGGTGCAGTGACGATGATTGCGACCCGGTCGTTCGGTGTCGTGACTTGCGAAAAATCGACGCTGACATCGTTGTCCGACAGCTGTGCCTGCGCGAACGGGTACTGGCGAATAATGTAGTGCAGGTGCGTCGAGCAATGCGCAAACAGCGCTTCACCGTGCGATAGCATCATGTTGAAGGTGCCATGGGCGGCGATCTCGCGGGTGAGTTCGTCGAGTGCCGAACGCAGTTCCGGCAAGGCCGGCAAGGCGTCGCCGAAGCGCCGCTGCAATTGCTGCAGCAAGTAGCAAAAAGCCAGTTCGCTATCGGTACTGCCGACCGGCCGGAACGCGCCATCGAGCACCGGCGCGAATTCTTTCAAGTCGCCATTGTGCGCAAAGACCCAGTAGCGCCCCCACAATTCCCGCACGAACGGATGGCAGTTTTCCAGCGCGATGCTGCCCTGCGTGGCCTTGCGGATATGCGCGATCACGTTGGTCGATTTGATCGGGCAGCGCTTGATCAGGTCGGCGATCGGCGACGCCACTGCGGCTTGGTAATCGACAAAATGGCGCACCCCGCGTCCCTCGAAAAACGCAATCCCCCAACCATCGTTGTGCTCGTCGGTACCACCGCCGCGCGTGGCGAAACCCGTGAAGCTGAACACGATATCGGTGGGGACGTTGCAATTCATTGCGAGCAGTTGGCACATGGGATCGGAGTAGGTAAGCGAAGGCTGGACGGCGAGATTAGCACGCTTGAGCGCAAGAAAAATCTGACGCGCTAACCGTCGCCTCCGGACAGGCATCGATGCTGCGGTGGCTCGCCGGAAAAGCAAACTGCCTATCAACAATAATAGGTAACTAAATACCAATGTTTGTTGTATAGTCGCCAACGTTTTCTGTTGTTAAGTTTTTCTACGCGCGAAGCTGGCTTTCCTACCGTGTCAAAAACTACCGTCCGAAGACAGCGCCCCGATCACTCGGACACGACATGACCTGCCGGACGGATTTTTCAGGGATCCGCTCGTCACCAGCGAAAGCCTCCGTGCGTAAAGTTACCCCTTTCCACCGTGTCCGATGCCGCCGTGACGCCGCGGTGGCCGCCGTGCTGTGCCTGCTGGCGGGTGGTCCCGCACTGGCCGGCGACAATGCCGTGCACTTCGCCATTCACAATTACCAGATCGAAGGATCGCAGCTTTTTTCTGCTGCTATCCTGCAGCGCGCGGTCGCTCCATACACCGGTACCGACGCCAGCTTTGCGCTCATCGAGCAAGCGGTGGCGGCGTTGCAGCAAGTCTATGCAGACGCCGGCTACAGCGCCACCCGGATCGCCATTGCTCCGCAAGACATCACCAGCGGTGTGATCCACCTGAGCGTCATCGAAACACCGGTGGGCACGGTGGACATCACCGGCAACCAGCAGGTCGACAGCGCCAATGTCCGCGCGACGCTGCCCGCGCTGCGCGAGGGCCAGCCGCCCGACCTGCATGCGATCGGTACCGGTATCCGGCTTGCCAACGACAACTACGCCAAGCAAACCCAGATCACGTTCCGCCAGGGCGCGCAGCCGGACACCCTCGATGCGACGATAAAAGTAGCCGATGCCAATCCGGTCCGCCATGTCATCAGCCTCGACAACACCGGCACCGGGCCAACCGGCAACTACCGCCTTGGCTACGCATTTCAGCATGCCAACCTGTTCAAGCGCGACCAGATGCTGACTGCGCAGTATGTGACTTCGCCGGACCATCTGCGCCAGGTCACCATCCTCGGGCTGAGCTACCACGTGCCGCTGTATGCCTATGGCGGCGCAATCGATCTCAGCGCCAGCCATGCCAATGTCAGCTCAGGGCAAGTAACGACCACCGCCGGCAGCTACGCCCTCAGTGGCAGCGGCGATGCGGCCGGTATCCGCTACACGCAGCTGTTACCGCGCATCGTCGACTGGGATCAGCGCGTCAGCGCCGGCGTGGACTATCACGCGTACCGGAATGATGTCCGGCCCGATGGCGCCAGCAGCAGCCTGATTCCGGATCTGGTGACACGACCGGTGACGCTGAGCTATGCCGGGTTCAGTCGCGACGTCCAGCGCGAATGGCGCGCCAGTTTCAGCCTCAGCCAGAACCTGCCGGGCGGCGTCAGCAACAGCACGGCGGATTACCAGGCACCGGGCGGACGCGCCGGCGCAACGGCCAGCTTCCGGATCTGGCGCACCAGTGTTTTCCTGCGCCAGTCGCTGCCGGCCGACTGGCAAGTGCAGCTCCAGCTCAACGGCCAGTACAGCGCCGATGCGCTGATATCGGGCGAACAGTTCGGTGTCGGTGGCGTCGATTCGGTACGCGGCTTCAATGAACGGGAAGTGCTCAACGATTACGGCTATCGCACCAGCGTCGAATTCCAGGGTAGCAATCTGGGCAAGGCTTTCGGGGCCGCCGCATGGCAAGTGCGTCCGGTGCTGTTTCATGAAACCGGCCGGCTCTGGCGCAACCATCCGCTACCGGCAGAAGCACACCGCAGCGCCATCGCCAGCGCCGGACTCGGCCTGCGCATCGCGCTCGACAACAGCATGCAGGCGCGTATCGACTACGCCACCGTCTTGCAGGGCGCAGGCATTCGCCCGACCGGCGACCGAAAAATCCAGGCCAATTTCACCTTGCTGTTCTGAGAAAGACCGCGCCATGTTCCTGTCCCATCACGCTCGCCGCAATGGCATGTCGGCCTTTCAGTTGCGCGTTATTGCCCATGCACTGGCCTGCGCGTTTGCAGCGCCGGTGCTCGCCAATCCGGTCGGTCCGGTGGTCGTCAACGGCACGGCTTCACTGTCCGCTGCAGGCAAGAACCTGACCGTCACGAACACGCCGGGCGCGATCCTCGACTGGCGCAGTTTTTCGGTCGGCAGCGGTGAATCGGTGCGCTTCGTGCAGCAAAGCGCCACCAGCCAGGTGCTCAATCGGGTCACCGGTAGCGACCCCAGCCAGATCCTGGGTGCCCTCAGTTCGAACGGGCGCGTATTCCTGATCAACCCGAACGGCATCGCCTTCGGTGCCGGCAGCCAGGTCAATGTGGCGGCACTGGTGGCCTCGACACTACCGCTATCGAATGCCGATTTCCTGGCCGGCACACTGCGCTTCCGGGAGCAAGCCGGTGCCGGCAAGATCACCAACCAGGGCACCATCCGCAGCATCAACGGCGGCCAGATTTACCTGGTCGCATCGGCCATCGACAACAGCGGCATCCTGGTTGCACCGAATGGCGACGTCGTGCTGGCAGCCGGCAAATCCGTCAATCTGGTCGACGCCCGCAATCCCGAAATCGCCGTAGAGATTAACGCCCCGCTCAATCAAGCCGTCAACCTCGGCCAGATCATCGCCAGAAATGTCTCCATCCTGGCGGGCGCGATCCAGAGCAGCGGCAGCATCAATGCCGACGCGGCCGTGCTCGGTGATGGCGGACGCATCCTGCTGCGCGCCACCGACACCACGCAAGTCAGCGGCAGCCTGAGCGCACGCGGCGGTGCCGATGGTGGCGACGGCGGCTTCATCGACACGTCGGCAAAGGTGGTCAACATCGCGGGCGCGCACATCAACGCCTCGGCCGCCAAAGGCAAGGGCGGGCAGTGGTTGATTGACCCGGCGGATGTAGTGATCGATACGGCAGCGGCAACCTCGATTCAGGACTCGCTCAATACAGGAACCAGTACGACCCTCGCCACACCGGACGGCAGTATCCGGGTGACTGGCGCGATCGAGAAAACGCTGGGGGGTGATGCGGTGCTGACGTTCAATGCGCTGACCGGGATCAGTCTTGAAGCGCCCGTTTCGTCGACTTCCGGCAAGCTTGATCTGGTGCTCAATGGCGGTAGCGGCAATACGCTGGGCAGTACGGTGGCGCTGAATAATGGGAGGTTGACTGTCGGTGCGCCGACGCTGCTGGTTGGCGGAAGTATTGCCAACGCTCACGTTGGCGCGACGGGTGGTGCAGAGATTACTGTGCCGAGCAACGCCTATGTCACGCTGGACAATGTCACGCTGGGCGCGAACCTGACGGTGCAGGGCAATGGCTATCTCCAAGTACCCAATACGCTGACGCTCGACAATGCGACGGTGACGCTCAACGACCGGTATATGAATTTGTATGACGGGTATGGCTCGTATCTGAATTTCACGGGCACGTCAGCGCTGCTGACGACCACGAAAGACAAGGGGACCGGAACAGGAATCGGCACCGTGCTGATGAATCCTCACCAGAGCGGTAACCCCTCTATGTATTCTTCGGGATCCGGCGGGTTGACGATCGATGCCAACGTGGTTATCCAGGCTGGCGGGACGGCCAATCTGGATCTCGGCAACGGTGGCGTAATCAAAAACACGATCGATGCGCAAACCGGCACGATCAACATTGCCGGCACCAACTGGCTGAATCAGGGAACGCTGAGCGCTTCAACCGGAACGCTCAGCCTGGGAGGCAACTGGCAAAACCAGGGAACGCTGGGTGCCTTGTCCGGAACGCTCAGCCTGGGCGGCACTTGGACCAATCCGTCTGGTCGAGTCATTACTGTTGGCAACGGCGGCACCGTGGCGACCGCCGGCAGATGGAGCAATGCCGGAACGCTGGCCATTGGCGACGGCGGCACCCTTCAACTCGGCGGCAACTTTGCCAGCGCTGACATCGGTACCATCCGCCGTACCGGCACCACGACGACCCGCGTGACCGGCCTCTGGGATAACTCGGCCACCTCGATGTCGACACCCTACGACATCGATGCGACCGGACATGTCGGCACCTTCACGCTCGCCAGCGGAACCATTCAGGGCGGTGTGCTTTCCGCCAGCGCCGGGTCTGTCATTTCGGTTTTTTCGCCCGGTTATTATTATTTGCCCTCCACGCTCGACGACGTGACCTTGCGGGCCAACCTGATACTGCAGGACTCCACCACCGTCAATGTCCCGAACCGGTTGACGCTCGATAACAGCACGGTCACGCTGGGAGCGTATTCCACCTTGCAGTTCACCGGACTAACCGGATTGCTAACCACTACCCGTGATCGCAACACCGGCAATGGCACCGGATCGATACTGCTGGGTAGCGGGCCCGCTACGTACTACGGAACCATCGGAACCGGCACTGCCAACACCGCCCTGACCATCGACACCGGCATGACCGTGAATGGCAACGGCCAATACGGCATCAACATCGACCTCGGTAACAGCGGCATCGTCAAAGGCACCATTGATACCCAAACCGGCTCAATGTATGTTGTCGGCACCAACTGGCAGAACCAGGGAAGCCTCAGCGCGTCAAGCGGCACACTCAGCCTGGCCGGCAGCTGGACCAATCCGTCTGGTCGCGTC
>AEPR01000332.1 GCA_000195205.2 Oxalobacteraceae bacterium IMCC9480
CCTCCTGCGTGGCAAAGCCGGTGTCGAGCGCGAATCGCGCCAGTGGCAGCGCCGCACCCGACTCGTGCGTCCACGTCTGGGCGACCAACTCGGCAAGCCGTTTCCACACTGCATCGCGGGCGGTGTCGCCCATCAGCACACGATGCTCGACCAGCCAAGATTCTTTGCCGCGCCCGAAGGCCCAGATCGAGGCCTCGATGCGATCCTTCTGCACGTCGGCCCCACCAACCAGCAGCAAACCGCCGTTGGGCACTGCG
>AEPR01000331.1 GCA_000195205.2 Oxalobacteraceae bacterium IMCC9480
CAATATCCTGGCGCTCAATGCCGCCGTCGAAGCAGCGCGTGCCGGCGAGCACGGGCGCGGCTTTGCCGTGGTGGCCAGCGAAGTGCGGGCGCTGGCACAGCGCTCGGCGGCGGCAGCACGTGAAATCAAGGGATTGATTGCACTATCGGTCGAAGGGGCCACCGTCGGCAGCCGCAATGTCCAGAGCGCCGGCCAGACCATCGCCGAGATCGTCGCGTCGTCGCAGCAAGTCGCCGGACTGATCAACCAGATCACGGATGCCAGCCATCAGCAGCAACTGGGCATCGAGCAGGTCAACCAGGCGGTGGCCGCGATCGATACCGCGACCCAGCAAAATGCCCTGCTGGTCCAGGAAGCGGTGGCGAACGCCGATGCATTGCGTCAGCAGAGCGAACAGTTGCGTGAGGCAATCGGCTTCTTCAACGAGCCATCCCTGCAGCCGGGACGCTTGCCGGTGCTACTGGCCGGTTGATGTAGCGCCCGTCACCGTGGCGGCAACTGCGCCCGCCAGCGTGCCAGATACGCCGTGATCGCCGCCGGGCTGGAGATCTGGGGATACGAATGCGGGATGATTTCGCCTTTCGGTGCAGTCTGCCGGTCGCGTAATTCCCAGCTGGTAATGAGCTTGCTGGAGAGCCGGAATGCTTCATCGAACGAATTGCTTTTTGGCAGAGACTCCTTGAAAAAGGCGCGCCCGAAATACGTGAAATCATTGTCGTCGGCGCAACCAAACGAGCTGCGGTCCTGACGCGCCGCCGTGATGACCAGCGTGTTGTCATCCTTGAGCGGGGCAATGAACCCGCCGGCATAGCAGGCCGACACCACCACCACCTTCCAGCGGATCTGTTGTTGCTTCAGCAGCAGTGCCAGTTCGCTTGCCTGCAGACCCGGCAAGTCCATGCCGAACTGGCCTAGCACAAGCTCGTGACTTGGCGTGCCGTGGCTGGTAAGAAATAGGAACAGGATGTCTTTTTGCCGGTCCATGCGGCCGGAGATTGCCTGCAAGGCGGCACGCAGGCTAGTCCTAGTTGCCATCGGCAGGGTGGCTACCGTGTTGCGGCTGTTGATCAGCGCCAGCGAGCGGCCACGCGTTCCGAAGTCACGATCGAATTGCTTGCGGACGAATTCCACTTCGCGCCGGAACACTTCCTGCGTGCCGTCGCCGGCCACACCCAGAAAGTACATGCCGATGCGCGCCGGATCGGAGGGCACCAAGCTCGCCAGTGCCTGATCCAGCAGCGGACGCTGCAGATACAGGGCGGCCTCGACCTGTCGTTCGATCAGGGTTTGTTCGGCATCGCTTTGTGCAATTGCGGCGGCAGTCGTCGAGAACAACGCGGCGCACAGGAAAAATCGGCGGAGAAAAAATGGCATTGCGCATTGGCCCGAAGGAATCTGGATGACTGAACCTTACCAGATCAATCGGGCGCAACGGTGTCACAACTGGCGCGTCAGGCCAGCTTGTTCAGTCCGGTGATCGCATAGCCCTTTTTGTTGATCTGTTGTTCGGCATCCTCGATCGCATACGTCGAGTTAGCCTGCTGGTTGTCCAGCTCCATGCCGCGCGCGACATCGGCCCATTCGGTGTTGATGACTTCTTCCGGGATGACCTTGCCTTCAGGGACGGCGAGATAGGAGAGGTGGCCTTCAGGTTCTGCTCGTTGGTATAAATCGATGCGCATGGTGTGTCCTTGTTGACGTGAATGTTCAGGTCTGACCCGGGTGGCGACAAAAGGTTGCCTTTGATTTAGCGGATGGCTGAGGCCGACCCGGCGCGGCGCTGGCCGAACGCCGACAGCTGCCCGAGCGGCAGTTCAATCCAGCGGTGAAACAAGGCCCCGGCCAGCAAGCTGCCGATCCAGGCGGTCAGCATGCCCAGGCCCTGCCAGAGCGGGGTGGCCGGAGCGAAGTGATTGAACCATGCATTGATGACCAGGCAGACCGGAAAATGGATCAGGAACACCGAATACGACATCTTGCCCAGCCGGTCAATCCAGTTCAGGCGGTGGTCCTGATTCAGGGCGTGGCCGATGGCGCTGCGGTTGATGATCACGAGGGCGCAGGCCAGCACCACGGCCAGCGCGATACGACTGCGGAAATCCAGCATCAGCGCAACGACCGCCGGCAACAGGATTGCCCCCAGCAGCAGCCGTGCCGCAATCGGCGAGCGGCGCAGGTCACGTGCCCACCAGGCGATCGCGCCCAGGCCGTAACTGCCAAAAAAATACGGCGCCCAGTCATCCCAGGCCGCATCACGATTGACCACCAGCAGCGACAGCGCCGCCAGCCCCACCACGAGTCCCGGCAACAGCCAGGGAGCCGGACGGCGCGCCGCCAGTGCGCCCGACATCCATAGCAATAGCGTCATCAGGGCGTACAGCTGGAAATCAATCGCCACATACCAGGCTCCCGCCGACAGCGAGGCATAGCCCAGCACGCCATGGAGCAGCAAGGCATGCGCGGCCAGCTGGCGGATGGTCGGTGGTGCCGAGATCGACGCATGGGTCATCCACATACTGGCCAGCGCCGATGCGGCGACCGCCAGCAAGGTGGCTGCGAGAAAGGGAGGCACCAGCTTCAGATAGCGTCGGCCGATGGTGTGCCAGGGTCGCGCAATGCCGGGTGTGCCTGTCGGCGACAAGGACCGTGCCGCCAGAAATCCGCCGGTCACCAGAAATACCTGCACGGCGATGCGGGCATAGTCATCCAGCCAGGCGATCAGCGCCGGCGCGACCAGTTCGACCTGATCGGACATCGGCCCGTAAAACGCCAGGTGCTGCAGCACGATCAGTTGCACCGCGACGATCTTGAACAGATCGACCGAGCGGAACTGGCGCGGTGACGTCACATTGTCGAAGACCGGAGAGGGTCGCATGCAGGTTTCCATTTGTTGGCAAGGGCGCATCATAGCCGGTTGCTGCGGTCACCGGTTTATGCTGTCTTGGCAGGCGCGCGCAGCGAGCCCCAGGCATTGGCATAAGCCCACGTGAATTCGGCACCCAGCAAAAAAATTTGTGCCGAGTAATACACCCAGACCAGCACGACCACCAGCGAGCCAGCCGCCCCGAATGCCGAACTCACGCCGCTGGTGCCGATATACAGGCCGATCAGGTATTTGCCCAGCGTGAACATGAACGCAGTCACCACGGCACCGATCAGCACATCGCGCCAGCCGACCTGCATGCGGGGTATCAGCTTGTAGATCAACGCGAAAACCGCGGTGCTCATGCCAAGTCCGAGCAAGAGGTCAACCAGGCTTGCCAGGGTTTCCCATTGCGCAAACAGCGGGCCCCACCAGCGACTGAGTGCCGTCAGCGCGGCACTGAGTACCAGCGAGATCATCAGCAGGAAACCGATACCCAGAATCATCCCGAATGACAGCAGGCGCGTGCGCAGGACCTCGAGCAAGCCGCTGCGGACTTTGCGCGGAGGGACGCGCCAGATGCGGTTCAGGGCATCCTGCAATTCGCCGAATACAGTGGTCGCACCGATGAGCAGCAGGACCAGTCCCAGCAGCGTTGCCGGAATATTGTCGGACGGGTCGCTGACGCTTTTCAGCAAGCCCTCGATGGCACGTGCGCCGGCCTCGCCCATCATCCCGGACAGCTGGCCGACGATTTCACCACGCACGGCATCCGCGCCGAAGACCAGGCCGGCCAGTGAAATGACGATCAGCAGCAACGGTGCAATCGAAAACATCGTGTAATAGGCCAGCGCGGCACCCATGCTGGGCGCGTAATCATCCAGCCAGGAAGTGAAGGTGGTGTTAAGTAGCGGGCCGACGTCGCGCAGGCGCATCCGGGGCGGTGCAGTCGGTGGAGGTATTTTCATGGTCAGGCAAAGGGAGTTTCGGGCAGCTGGCCATGCTGCGATGAAACACACCCTTCTGCTATCAGCCGGTGCCGCGTTGTCATGTAGGACAGGCGGTGAGCCCTACCGGGCGGAAAATTTCCCCGCTTTAACAGCTCGCTGGTACGAAGCCGGTATTAGCAGGCGTCGTCGAGTAATTTCAGTGCACGCCCGGCGGTATCGGTCATCGCCCACAGGTAATCGCTCTTGATCTGATCGTTGTGATTGCAGAAATTTTCCAGGCCTTCGCCGCTGATGAGCATGGTCTGCGCATGCAGATGGCCGATCAGCTTGCGTAATTCTTCGTGGAGGGCGGCATGTTGCTGCGCCTGGACCATCTTGTTCATCGAACGTCGTGCGGCACCAGGTTGATCATTGTTGACGGTGCCCGCCTCGGATGACGGGGCCGGCGATTTTTCTTTGGCTGCCGTGGCAGCGGTCTGGGTCAACACGGTATCAAGTTGTTTTGCATTGTTGGGGGTAGTCATAACCGGCTCCTGGGTACTGTGATTGATCGTTGTATCGGTCTTCTTTCATACCGTGACTTCAGTATGGTCAGATGTCATCAAGTCAACAATCCACAAAACAGGGACAGATTTTTACAGGAATATGCTGGGGTATTGTCGGGGAATCGCTACAGGGCGTCTTGACTATTGGTCACTATTTTCAGGCAATCAGCCCGTGTTCGATGGCATAGCGCGATAGCGCGGTATTGCCCTTGAGACCGGTTTTTTCAAGAATCCGGGCTCGGTAAGTCGTCACCGTACTGGCGCTCAGGTGCAGTGTCGCGGCGATCTGCACCAGGCTGTCGCCCGAGGCGAGCAACTTCATGACTTCCAGCTCGCGGTCCGACAGCGCCTCGTGCGGAAACCGCACGCCTTCTCCCAGCAGTTCCGCAAGGCGTTCGACCAGTGCCGGGCTGACATACTTGCGCCCCGCCGCGGCAGTGCGCACCGCGTCGATAATGACGGCTGCAGAGCTGTCCTTGGTCAGATAGCCGACGGCACCCTGGCGCAATGCGCGCACCGCATAGACTTCTTCGGAGTACATGCTGAACATCAGCACTGCCAGCCGGGGTTGCTCCTGGCGCAGCTGCTTGAGCAGTTCCAGCCCGTTCCTGCCGGGCAAGGCAATATCGACCAATGCCACGTCGAATACTTGCGTAGCCACCAGTTTCATGGCGGCCTGGCCCGAATCGGCCTCGCCGGTGACGGTGATATCGGCCGTGGTGCCAAGCATCAGTCGCACGCCGCTGCGTACGACCGCATGGTCGTCGACCAGCATGACCCGGATGGTGTCAGGCGGCATGAGTAACTCCTGATAAAGGCATCAGGACCGATACCTCTGTACCCGCGCCCGGTTTGCCGGAAATGTGCAGCGACCCGCCAAAATGACCAATCCGTTCGCGCATGCCCAGCAGTCCCCACGACTCTTGCTGGTGCACTTGCTCGGCACTCACCCCGATGCCGTTGTCGCGGATGTCGATGTGCAAGGCATTGCCGACGCGGCGAATCTGCAGACTGACTTGCGACGCCTGTGCGTGCCGCTGCACGTTTGTCAGTGCTTCCTGCACGATGCGAAACAGCGCGATGCTGCGTTCGGCATCAAGATCGTTGTCGATGATCTGCTCGTCGATCTGCAGGTTCAGCAGCAGGCCGGCACGCAAGGTGATCCGTTCGGCGACCCACTCGATCGCACTCCAGATGCCGAGTTCGTCGAGCACGCTGGGACGCAGGTCGGTAATGACCCGACGTACGGTAGCGATGGCTTCATCCGCCAGCCGGTTCGCCTCCAGCAGAGACTCGACAGGCGGGTTGCCGGATCGGCTGACCTGGTCCATCGCCACGGCCTGGTAGGCCTTGATTCCGGTCAGTAAAGCGCCCAGCTCGTCATGGATTTCACGCGCTATGCGCTTGCGTTCGTTTTCCTTGATGTGTTCCTGGTGCGCGCCCAGCTTGCGCAGGCTTTCCTGCGTCAGGCGCAAGACCTGCTCGGCTTCGCGATGCTCGGTGATATCGAGCCAGGAGCCGATCAGCCTGACCGGCTTGCCTGCCGCATCCAGCATTGTCCGGTTCCATGCCCGGATATGGCGCACCGTGCCATCCTGGCGCAGGATGCGTTTTTCATATTTGTAGTCGCAGCGTTCGCGCAGGCAGCGGGCGAATTCGGCTTCCGATTGTTGCCGGTCATCGGGGTGGACGTAGTGGTGCGCCATGGCCATCGTTGGCACGACAGATTGCGGTAACTCTCCGCAGATCATGAAAATTTCATCGGAGCAGCGCATTTCTTTACTGGCTATATCAAATGACCAGCTACCCAGATGCGCCATGCCCTGGGCAATCGTGAGGATGGCACGCGTATCAACCAGGGCGCTTTCGGCGCGCCGTCGTTCGGCGACTTCCTGATGCAGCAAGGCGTTCGCCTGCACCAGCTCGGCCGTGCGCTCCAGTACCCGCTGTTCGAGTTCCTCGCGCCCGCTGCGCAGCATCTCTTCATTGAGTACCGCCTGCGTGACATCGCGCTGGGTGGAGGCATAAAAGTGTTCACCGCCCTCGGCATCCGATAAGGGATAGAGCCGGAGTTCATTCCAGAACAGGCTGCCATCGCGGCGATAGTTACGCATCAGCGTACAGATGGGTTCGCGCTTGCGAATGGCTGCGCGGATCAATGCCTTGTTCGGCTGCTCGTTATCGCCGTTTTGCAGAAAGTTGCAATTCCAGCCGAGCACTTCTTCCTGCGAATAGCCGGTCATCATGGAAAACGCCGGATTGGAAAAAATGATCGGGGCGTCAGGCAAACGCATATCGCAGATCACGATGCCGTCCGTGGTGTTACTGATGATCGCTTCGGCGAACGGCAGCTGAAGAGCTTCAAACATACTGACCTTGTGGGTGGATTGACTGCGCGATGATGCCGGCACCGAGCGCGCCGGCAGGGGTCCCGGGCAAGGGCCGCAATGTTACTCATCATTAACGCAGGGAGTCTACCACCGGTTGCTTGGCAAGTTGTCCGAAGTCACTTAAGCCGGATGACTGTTTGTGCGTACCGGGCGGCACGCACAAGTACTCAGGCACTCAGGCGCAATACCGCCGGGCTGTCATCGGCCAGCCGGAAAATCGCTACGGCGCGAGTCAGCGCCACGGCCTGGTCCTGCAGGCTTTCGGCGGCAGCGGCGGCCTGTTTAACCAGGGCCGAATTTTGCTGGGTCATTTCATCCATCTGGGAGATGGCCTGGTTGACTTCGCTGATACCGGTGCTCTGTTCCTGGCTGGCAGCAGTGATCTCGGCCATGATGTCGGCCACATGTTTGACCGAGCTGACGATCTGATGCATGGTCTGGCCGGCGTCGTCAACGAGCTTGCTGCCGTTATCAACCTTGCTGACGGTATCGGCGATCAGGGTTTTGATTTCCCGGGCCGCGCCTGCCGAGCGTTGCGCCAGGCTGCGCACTTCCGACGCCACGACCGCAAAGCCGCGACCCTGTTCGCCGGCACGGGCGGCTTCGACGGCGGCGTTCAGCGCCAGGATGTTGGTCTGGAATGCGATGCCATCGATGACGCTGATGATATCGACGATCTTGCGCGAGCTCTCCTTGATCGACGACATCGTCCCGACGACCTCGCCGACCACCCCACCGCCCTTGAGCGCCAGGTCGGAAGCCGCGATCACCAGCTGGTTAGCCTGGCGTGCATTATCGGCATTCTGCCGCACGGTCGCGGTCAACTCTTCCATCGACGACGCGGTCTGTTCCAGCGAACTGGCCTGCGACTCGGTGCGCGAGGACAGATCGGCATTACCGGAAGCGATTTCGCGCGTCGCCACGGCGATCGTGTCGGCACCATGGCGCAACTGCGTGATGGTGCTGATCAGGCTGTCATTCATGGTTTTCAGGGATTGCAGCAGCGCGCCGGTTTCATCACTGCTGCGCACTTCGATCACTGCGGTCAGGTCACCATCGGCCACCCGGCGCGCGATCTTCATGGCGGCGTGCAGCGGTAGCACGATGCTGCGGGCAATGAGCACGCCGATGCCCAGTGTCAGGACCAGCGCCACCGCGGCCAGTGCCGCCATCAGATTGCGCGCAATCACATACGCCTGCGCCGAGTCCTGGCCGGAGGCATCCACCCGTTGCAGCTGTTGCTTGATGATCGCGCCGAGGGCATCGGTATAAGCCTGGTGTGGCTGGCGGGAATCGCTCATCAGGAAATCAGCGGCCTGCTCTTTTTTGTACTCGGCGATGGTCTTCATGAATTCGGCCTGGCCGGCCAGATATTTGTCACGCGTCGTTGCTAGTGTGCCGAGCAATTGCTTGTCTTCCGGACTGACCAGTAGCGCCGCGAGCTGGCGGGTATTGTCGGCGATGAGCTTGTTGGCGTTGGTCACGATACCGGCTTCGATCTTGACCTTGCCCGGATCGAGCAGGAACAGCGTGTTGCGCATCGCCTGCTCGCCGCGATCAACGGCACCCTGGATCTGGTAGGCCAGCAGCACGGTGGGTACCTGGTCCCGTGTCAGGTGTTCGGTGGCCTTGTTCAGTACGCCGAGGCTGGTCAGGCCGACCGCCGCAACGGCCAGCATGATGACCAGTC
>AEPR01000330.1 GCA_000195205.2 Oxalobacteraceae bacterium IMCC9480
GTTCACCCTGAGCTTGTCGAAGGGACCCACCCCCCCACTCCCACCGGCGCTACACTAGCCCCCCCGGCTTGCGCCCCTCGGAGTCTGACATGACCGTTGCCTTCCCCAAGCTGCTCTCTTCGCAGATCGCTTTCGACATTGCCCGCACCATCCTCGATGGCTTCGACAAGCATTACCGCCTGTTCCGCGCCACCAGCCATGATGCGAAGCGGCATTTCGAGCAGAGCGCGTGGCAGTCGCAGCAATCCTGCCTGCGCGAGCGCATTGCGTTCTACGACAAGCGGGTCGGCGAGTGCGTCACCGTGCTCGAGGACGAGTACGAAGGCGAGGAACTCACCGACGCGGTCTGGCGCGAGGTCAAGCTGCATTACATCGGTTTGCTGACCGATCACAAGCAACCCGAGCTGGCCGAAACCTTCTTCAACACGGTCTGCTGCAAAATCCTGCACCGCGCGTATTTCCATAACGATTTCATTTTTGTGCGGCCCGTGATTTCGACCGAGTACATCGAAACCAATGATCCGGCACCGACCTACCGCGTGTATTACCCGGCCACCGATGGCCTGCACCAGACCATCCGGCGCATCGTGCTGGATTTCGGATTGGCTTGCCCGTTCACCGATCTCGACCGCGATGTCAGCCTGGTCGAACAGCGGCTCAAGGAAATGTTCGGCACAGAAAAAGCCGAACCGAACCGCCAGATCCAGGTGCTGGCCAGTCTGTTCTTCCGCAACAAGGGTGCCTACATCGTCGGCAAAGGCATCAACGGCAATCGCGAAACCCCGTTCGTCGTGCCCATCCTGCACAACCGCAAGGGCAAGCTGGTACTCGATACCGTGCTGTTCGATCCGGCCCTGATCACGGTGCTGTTTTCATTTACGCGGGCCTATTTCATGGTCGACATGGAAGTGCCGTCCGGCTATGTCCAGTTCATCCGCTCGCTGCTGCCGAAAAAACCGCGCAGCGAAATCTACACGATGCTGGGCCTGCAAAAACACGGCAAGTCGCTGTTCTACCGCGACTACCTGCACCACTTGCGGCACTCGTCGGACCGCATCGAAATCGCGCCCGGCATCAAGGGACTGGTGATGGTGGTGTTCGCGCTGCCGTCGTTCCCGTACGTTTTCAAGGTGATCAAGGATGCGTTCCCGCCGCCAAAAGAAACTACCCCCGCGCTGGTGCGCGAAAAGTACGTGCTGGTCAAGAACCATGACCGCGTCGGTCGCATGGCCGATACGCTCGAATACTCGAATGTCGCCTTCCCGCGCGCGCGCTTCGATGACGAGTTGCTAGCCGAGCTGAAACTGGTCGCACCGTCGCTGGTTGAAGAAGAAGCCGGCCAGGTCATCATTCGCCACCTGTACATCGAACGCCGCATGATTCCGCTCAACATCTGGCTCTCGAATGCTGAAAAAGAAGGCAACGAAGCCGCCGTCGAACACGGCGTTCTGGAGTACGGCAATGCGATCAAGGAACTGGTGCGGGCCAACATCTTCCCGGGCGATATGCTCTACAAAAACTTCGGCGTCACCAAGCACGGCCGCGTGGTGTTCTATGACTACGATGAAATCGAATACATCACCGATTGCGTCTTCCGCACCATCCCGCTGCCGCGCAACGAAGAAGACGAAATGGCGGCCGAGCCGTGGTATCCGATCGGCCGCCACGACGTCTTCCCGGAACAGTTCGGCACCTTCCTGCTGGGCAATCCGACGGTCCGCAAATACTTCATGAAGCACCACGCCGAGCTGCTCGATGCGGCTTACTGGCAAGGCTACAAGCAGCGCATCCTCGACGGCTATTTCGATGATGTGTTTCCGTATCCGCAGGAGTGCCGCTTCAGCTACAAACCGGAACAGGTCACAACGAATTCAAGCAACAAGTCTCAAACCATCCCCGCAGCAACCGCTGCCTGCACAGGAGAATGAACATGTCCAACGTACTCGTAGATCCCATCGTCATCGTCGGTGCCGCCCGCACGCCACTGGGTGCTTTTCAGGGTGATTTTTCGGCGCTGTCGGCCAGCGAACTCGGCGCTGTCGCGATCCGCGCTGCAGTCGAACGCGCCGGCATCGATCCGGCCCTGGTCAACGACGTCATCTTCGGCAATTGCCTGATGGCCGGCCAGGGCCAGGCGCCGGCACGACAAGCCGCGATCAAGGCCGGCATCCCGGTCTCGGCCGGTGCCGTCACGCTGTCGAAGATGTGCGGCTCGGCCATGCAGGCCACCATGTTCGGCGTCGATTCGCTGCTGGTCGGTACCAATGATGTCGTCGTCAGCGGCGGCATGGAATCGATGACCAACGCGCCCTATCTGATCCCGAAAGCCCGCGGCGGTTACCGCATCGGCCACGGCATGATGTACGACCACATGATGCTCGACGGCCTCGAAGACGCTTACGAAAAAGGCCGCTCGATGGGCACCTTCGCCGAAGAGTGCGTCGACAAGTACGCGTTCAGCCGCGAAGAGCAGGACGCCTTCGCGATCGCCTCGGTCACGCGCGCGCAGGGCGCGGCTGCCGACGGCGCGTTCGACTGGGAAATCGCACCGGTCACGGTGTCCGGCCGCAACGGCGACGTCGTCATCGACAAGGATGAAGGTCCGCAAAAAGCCAAGCTCGACAAGATCCCGAAACTCAAGGCCGCCTTTAAGAAGGACGGCACCATCACCGCCGCTTCGTCCTCGTCGATCAACGATGGCGCAGCCGCGCTGGTACTGATGCGCGAATCGATGGCCAAGAAACTCGGCTGCACCCCACTGGCCCGCATCGTCGGTCACAGCCGCCATTCGCAAGCGCCGAACTGGTTCACCACCGCACCGGTCGGTGCCATCGAAAAGCTGCTGGTCAAGACCGGCTGGGCCTTGTCCGATGTCGATCTGTTCGAGATCAACGAAGCCTTTGCCGTCGTGCCGATGGCCGCGATGCGCGAACTCGATATCCCGCACAGCAAGATCAATATCCACGGCGGCGCTTGCGCACTCGGTCATCCGATCGGTGCCTCGGGCGCGCGCATCATCGTCACGCTGATGGGTGCCCTGAAAAAAACCGGCGGCAAGCGCGGCATCGCCTCGCTGTGCATCGGTGGTGGCGAAGGCACAGCCGTCGCGATCGAGATGGTATGAGCGCGCAGACTGCACTGATCGTCGGTGCCTCGCGCGGCATCGGCTTCGAACTGGCCCGGCAATACCGCACTGATGGCTGGCGCGTGCTGGCTAGCGTGCGCCGGCCGGCCGATGCGGCTGCGCTGGAAGCGCTCGGTTGCGAAGTCCTGCAGCTCGATCTCGACGATGCCGCGCAATGCGCAGCGCTGGGCGAACGGCTGGCATCAGAGCGACTCGACATCGCGCTGCTCAATGCCGGTGTCTACGGCCCGCAAACCAGCGTGCCGACGACCCCGACGGCTGACGAATTCGACACCGTCATGCATGCCAATGTGCTGGGTGCGATGCGCCTGCTGCCGCTGCTCGGTCCGCTGGTGGCCGCTGCCGGCGGACGGCTGGCCGTGACCTCGTCGTCGATGGGATCGATCAGCCTGCGCAGCAACACCAGCGGCTGGCTGTACCGCGCCAGCAAGGCCGCGCTCAATTCGCTGCTGGTCGATGCGTCACTGACGTACGCACCGGCGATCTGCGTGGCGCTGCATCCGGGCTGGGTGCGTACCGCGATGGGCGGCGACGGTGCCGACCTCGACGTGTCCGACAGTGCCGCGGGTATGCGCGCCACGCTGGCCGGACTGACAGCGGCTGGCAACGGCCATTTTTTCAATTACAACGGCGCGCCACTGACCTGGTAGCACCGCCCCGGAGACAAGATGCAACTGAGCCCAGAACACGAGATGATCCGCGACGCCCTGCGCAGTTTTGCGCAGGAGCGACTCGTTCCCAATGCCGCGCGCTGGGACAAGGAACACCACTTTCCGCAGGATGAATTGCGCGGGCTGGCCGAGCTTGGCGCGTACGGTGTCGCGGTGCCCGAAGCGCTCGGTGGCGCGGGCCTCGATTACGTCGCGCTGGCGCTGGTGATCGAGGAGATTGCTGCCGGCGATGGCGGTGTGTCGACCGTTATTTCGGTCAACAATTGCCCGGTCTGCAGCATCGGCATGATGTACGCGAACGCCGCGCAAAAAGAGCAATGGCTGCGCCCGCTGGCACAGGGAACTATGCTGGGTGCGTTCTGCCTGACCGAGCCGCATGCCGGCAGCGATGCCTCCAGCCTGCTGACCACAGCGGTGCGCGATGGTGACGACTACGTGCTCAACGGCGTCAAGCAATTCATCACCAGCGGCAAGCACGCCGATGTCGCCATCGTGCTGGCCGTCACCGACAAGGCCGCCGGCAAGCGCGGCATCAGCGCGTTCTGGGTACCGACGTCTGCGCCCGGGTATGTCGTCACCCGGCTCGAAGACAAGCTCGGCCAGCACTCATCGGATACCGCCGCCATCGCGTTCGAGAACTGCCGCATTCCCGTCGCCAACCTGATCGGTGACGAAGGGCAGGGCTACCGGATTGCGCTGTCGGGACTCGAAGGCGGACGCATCGGCATTGCCGCGCAAGCCGTCGGCATGGCGCGCGCGGCCTTCGATGCGGCGCTGGCGTATGCGAAGGACCGCAGCAGTTTCGGCAAGACGATTTATGAACATCAGGCGGTGCAATTCAAGCTGGCTGATATGGCGACGCAACTCGAAGCCGCACGCCAATTGGTCTGGCATGCCGCCAGCCTGAAAGACGCCGGCGTGCCGTGTTTGAAAGAAGCCGCGATGGCCAAGCTGTTCGCCAGCGAAATGGCCGAGCGGGTTTGTTCGGATGCGATTCAGATTCATGGCGGGTATGGTTATGTCAGTGATTTTCCGGTCGAGCGGATTTACCGGGATGTGCGGGTTTGTCAGATTTATGAAGGCACCAGCGATATTCAGAAGATATTGATCGGGCGGGCGTTGGCGTAGGAAGGCGGGGATTAAATTAACCGTTCGCCCTGAGCTGGTCGAAGGGAGCTTGTCGAAGGCGCACCGT
>AEPR01000329.1 GCA_000195205.2 Oxalobacteraceae bacterium IMCC9480
CGTTGTCGAGCCAGTCGTCGCAGTGGTCGAGACCGCACCAGTCGCAGTCGAGCCAGTCGCCCCAGTAGTGGTCGAAACGGCGCCAGTCGCTGCCGGGCCCGCCATCACCAGCATCGACGACCTCGCCGACGTGCTGAAGTCAGCCGGCCTGGTGCTGGCAGCGACCGATCCGGTCAAGCTGCAAGCTGCACAGGCCGCAGCGGCCAATACGGCCGAGGCACCACGGGTACGCCGCGAGCGCAAGGTAGTGCCAGTGCAGGCTGAAGAGCCGCTGGTACAAATCGAAACGCAACGCTAAGTGCCACGCGCGTCATGCATCGACTGATGCATGACGCGCGCTAGCCAGAAATCGAAAGGGAGCTCGCGCTCCCTTTTTTTATCAGGACGCCGATGCCGTCCGCCACCCCGGTTTTTTGATGGAAATGCCTGATGTCCACATCTACCCCGATCGACACCGCTGCGCCAGCCGACGTCCCGCTGCGCGAAGCCTTCTGGTACTGGTTCAAGCTCGGCTTCATCAGCTTCGGCGGACCGGCCGGACAAATTGCCCTGATGCATGCAGACCTGGTCGACAAGCGCCGCTGGATTTCCGAGCGGCGATTTTTGCATGCGCTCAATTTCTGCATGCTGCTACCCGGACCGGAAGCCACCCAGCTCGCCGTCTATATCGGCTGGCTGATGCACCGCACCCGGGGCGGCATCATGGCCGGCGCGCTATTCGTGCTGCCGTCGCTGTTCCTGCTGATCGCACTGGGCTGGGTCTATCTGACGTTCGGCAACCAGCCCGTCGTGGCCGGCATCCTGTATGGCATCAAGCCGGCGGTGGTTGCCATCGTGCTCGCAGCGGCCTTCCGGATCGGATCACGCACGTTAAAAAACAACTGGCTGCGCGGCATCGCCGTGCTGGCCTTCGCGGCGATCGCGCTGCTGCACCTGCCCTTCCCGTTGATCGTGCTCGTTGCCGGATTGACTGGCTGGATAGGCGGACGCGTCAGGCCGGAGTTATTTCGGCTGGGCGGCAGCCATGCCGCGTCGGCAACGGCGCACGCACCGGCACTGATCGACGACACCACGCCGACGCCGGCGCATGCGCACTTTTCACCGGCACGGCTGGCACTGACCGGCGGCATCGGCATCGGTCTGGCCGCAATCACCTGGACAGCCATTGCGCTACTGGCCGGCATCGACAGCACGCTGGCACAGCTAGGCTGGTTCTTCACGAAAGCGGCCATGCTGACATTCGGGGGAGCCTATGCGGTGCTGCCCTATGTGTACCAGGGCGCGGTCGAGCATTACCAGTGGCTGACTGCGGTGCAGATGATAGACGGACTGGCGCTCGGCGAAACCACGCCGGGGCCATTGATCATGATCGTCGCCTTCGTCGGCTTTGTCGGCGGCTGGACCAAAGAAATCTTTGGTGCGCAGCATCTGCTGGCGGCCGGCGTCATCGGTGCGTTTGTCGCGACCTGGTTCACCTTTCTGCCGTCGTTTGTCTTCATCCTGGCCGGCGGACCACTGGTTGAATCGACCCGCCGACAACATCCGGCTGACCGCGCCACTGACGGCAATTTCAGCGGCCGTGGTCGGCGTCATCATCAGCCTCGCGGTCTTTTTTGCCGACCACGTATTCCGCTTGCAGGAAGGATTAGCACGGTGGGACTGGATCGCGATGGCCATCACGCTGGGTGCCTGCATCGCCCTGCTGCGCTACAAAACCGGCCCGATCAAGCTGATCGTCGCCTGTGCGTTTGCGGGCCTCATGGTATCTTTCTTCGCCTGATAAAAATGCACCTGGAAAACCCAATCTCATGACAGACAGAGTCATTCCGATCACCGACCTGCGCCAGCAAAACCGCACGCCGCCCATCCCCGCCACCTTGCTCGCCCCCACCGGCCTGCTGACCGATCGCCTGATGCGCCCCTTGCACGACCTGCGCATCTCGGTCACTGACCGCTGCAATTTCCGCTGCGTCTACTGCATGCCGAAAGAGCTGTTCGACAAGGACTATCAATTCCTGCCGCAAACGGCGCTGCTGTCGTTCGAAGAAATCACCCGCATGGCGCGCATTTTCATCGACCACGGTATCGAAAAAATCCGCCTGACCGGTGGCGAACCGCTGCTGCGCAAGCACCTCGAAAAACTCATCGAGATGCTCAGCCGCCTGAAAACTCACAGCGGCCGCGACCTCGATATCACGCTCACCACCAATGGCTCGCTACTCGCCAAAAAAGCCCAATCGCTGAAAGACGCCGGTCTCAAGCGTGTCACCGTCTCGCTCGATGCGATCGACGAAGCCACCTTCCGGATGATGAACGATGTCGATTTTCCGGTAGCCGACGTGCTGCACGGCATCGATGTCGCGCACGCGGTCGGGCTCGGTGCTATCAAGGTCAACATGGTCGTCAAGCGCGGCATGAATGATCAGGAAATCCTGCCGATGGCGCGCCAGTTCAAGGATTCGCCGGCGATTCTGCGCTTCATTGAATACATGGATGTCGGTGCCTCGAACGGCTGGAAAATGGATGAAGTCATGCCGTCCTCCGAGATCATCGCGCGCATCGGCAGCGAATTTCCGTTGCAGCAGATCGATCCGAATTACGTCGGCGAGACCGCCGGTCGCTGGCGCTATGCCGACGGCAGCGGCGAAATCGGCGTCATCTCCAGCGTGACGCAGGCGTTCTGTCAGGATTGCAGCCGCGCGCGCTTGTCGACCGAAGGCAAGCTCTACACTTGCCTGTTCGCCACCGCCGGCCACGACCTGCGCGCACTGATGCGCGCCGGTCACAGCGATGCCGAAATCTCCGCCGCCATCGGTCAGGTCTGGCACAAACGCACTGACCGCTATTCCGAACTGCGCAGCGCCGACACCGTCGGCCTGCCACGCAGCGCCAACAAAGTTGAAATGTCCTACATCGGAGGCTGAACCCATGACCACTACCGGATTGATCCTCGCAGGCGGACGCGGCACCCGCATGGGCACCGTCGACAAGGGCCTGCAAAATTTTCGCGGCGCGCCGATGGCGATGCACGCGCTGATGCGCCTGGCCCCGCAGGTCGACGACATCATGATCAACGCGAACCAGAATCTGGCCGCCTATGAAGCGATCTGCACCGCCGTCTGGCCGGACGACATGCAAGGCTTTGCCGGACCGCTGGCCGGCATCCAGACCGGCCTGATGCATTGCGATACGACCTACCTGGTCACCGCGCCGTGCGACTCGCCGTTCCTGCCGGCCGACCTCGTCGAGCGCCTGAAAACGGCCCTGATCGAGAACAATGCCGACCTCGCCGTAGCCGTCACCGGTAGCGCCGGAGAGCGCCAGACGCATCCGGTGTTCTGCCTGATGAAAACCGCGTTGCTGCCGCACCTGACGCTGTTCCTGCAACAGGGCGGTCGCAAGGTCGATGCGTGGTATGCCTCGCTCCCGGTGACAGAAGTGCACTTCGAGGACGAAGCCGCCTTCCGCAATATCAACACGCTGGATGATCTGCGTAAATTCGAAACCACCTGACACTGATGAACCCACCTGCCCGCTCCCTCGCCGAAGTCGTCAGCTGCCTGTCCGGCTATGACCCCGATGCCGTTCCGGTAGCGGATGCCCAGCGCATCATCGCCGACTTCATTACGCCGATCGATTGCATCGAGCAACTGGCCTTGCGCAGTGCGTTAGGCCGCGTGCTGGCGCGCGACATCATCTCGCCGATCGATGTGCCATCGCATGACAATTCGGCGATGGATGGCTATGCGCTTCGCAGTGCTGACCTCGGCAGTGCTGACCTCGGCGATGCCGCTGTCACGCTGACCGTCGCCGGCACCGCCTATGCGGGCCGTGCCCATGCCGGCAGCGTCGCTCCCGGCCAGTGTGTGCGCATCATGACCGGCGCGGTCATGCCGCCCGAATGCGATACCGTGATCCCGCAGGAATTTACCTTGCACACAACTCAATTGCACATCACCGTGCCGGCAGGTGCCGTGCGCAGTGGTGACAACCGGCGCTTCCGTGGCGAAGACCTCAGTGTCGGCCAGGCCGCCCTGTGCAAGGGCCGCATCCTGCGTCCGGCCGACCTCGGTTTGCTAGCCTCGCTGGGCATTGCCGAAGTACCTGTGCAGCGTCGCCTGCGCGTGGCCTTCTTCTCGACCGGCGACGAATTGCGCTCGATCGGCCAGTCGCTCGACGAAGGCTGCGTCTACGACAGCAACCGCTACATCTTGCATGGCATGCTGACCCGGCTTGGCTGCGACCTGATCGACATGGGCGTGGTCAAAGATGATCCCGACTCGCTCGAAGCCGCGCTGCGTCACGCCTGTGAAAATGCCGATGCCATCATCACCTCGGGCGGTGTCTCGGTCGGCGCAGCCGATTACACGCGCGACATCATGGCGCGACTCGGCGATGTCTCGTTCTGGAAAATCGGCATGCGCCCCGGCCGGCCGATGGCCTTCGGGCAGATCAGTTCGAACGGACAAGGTGCCTTCCTGTTCGGCCTGCCCGGCAATCCGGTCGCCGTGATGGTGACGTTTTACTTTTTCGCCCGCCAGGCGCTGCTGCACATGATGGGCGCCGACGCGAGTGCGCCGCCCTTGATGCGGGCGCGCTCGACCGAGGCGATCCGCAAGAAACCCGGCCGCACTGAATATCAGCGCGGCATCCTCTCCACAGACAGCGACGGCTGCCAGCAAGTTCGCATCACCGGCGCACAGGGCTCCGGCATCCTGCGCTCGATGGTCGAAGCCAACTGCATGGTAGTGCTGCATGACGCGCAAGGATCGGTCGCCGCCGGCGATCTGGTCGACGTGATGCTGTTTGACGGACTCACTTAAGCGACAAGGAAACTCCATGGCCAAGCATTTGCAAATTGATTTTGTCTCCGACGTATCGTGCCCCTGGTGCATCATCGGCCTGTTGGCGCTCGAACAGGCGATCGCCCGCGTGGGTGATGAGGTCGAAGTAACGATGCAGTTCCAGCCCTTCGAACTGAACCCGGACATGCCACGCGGCGGCCAGGACATCACCGAACACATCACCCAGAAATACGGCTCGACGCCCGCCCAAAGCGCTGCCAACCGCGAGTCGATTCGCGCCCGCGGCGAAGAACTCGGCTTCACCTTCGACATGAAGCCGCACAGCCGCATCTACAACACCTTCGATGCGCATCGACTGTTGCACTGGTCCGAAGAAGAAGGCCGTCAGGTCGCGCTCAAGCACGCCCTGTTCGCTGAGTATTTCACTGATGGCCGTGACCCGAGTTCGCATGAAGTGCTGGTCGATGTGGCCATCAAGGCCGGCCTCGACGGTGACCGCGCCGCCAAGATCCTCGCCACCAGCGAGTTCGCCGACGAAGTGCGCGCGCGTGAAAAGTTCTTCGTCCGCCAGGGCATCAACTCGGTACCGGCCGTGATCATCAACGAGCGCCACCTGATTGCCGGCGGCCAGCCTGTCGACGTGTTCGAACAGGCGCTGCGCCAGATTATTGCCGAGGACTGATCGCCGGACGTACCGGATGCGCCGCCAACGGCGGGATTGATCGGGGTCTTCGGTACGCGCGCGTGGGCACAAAAAACCGTGCCCA
>AEPR01000328.1 GCA_000195205.2 Oxalobacteraceae bacterium IMCC9480
CCGTGCCGAGCTGACGACGGCTGCGAAAAAGATGGGCTTACTCTGATCCGGATGGTGAGTGGCCAATTCGTCTGAGGGCGAATTGCACTCCGGACGTGAGGTCACCGGGAGCCATCATCCCCAACCGGCCCGGGATCCACCGCACGCTGGTCAACCAGCTGCTTGATGCGCTCCCTGTGTTCGACACTGACGTCATGGAGATAGGAATTAATCCCTATCCACTTCTCGGACTGATTGCCGATTGCCACGGTTTTCTGCAAGCGCATCATGTCTTTCAGCGTGGTGAGCCGACCGTCCCTGTCGCGGATCGGCATCTGCATTTCGGCCTTTGACGTCTGTGTGACGAAGGCCGTTCTCTGGGCCGTGAAGCACAACTCTTCCGGCATCCTGAAGAGCCGGAAATTGTCCACCTCGGGTGCGGAGAAACGGGAGGCACGGACAGATGCCGCCGTGCTGGACGATGCCGCACGTTCGTCGATAACGCGCGCCTCGACCTTGCCAATAAGGTCATCGACGGTGAATGCCCGGGTCAGGATTTCGTAGGCATCGGTAATACAGGACTGGCTATCGGACTGCCGCGTGCCATCGTTGAGCATGACCTGGCAGTCCGGAAAAAAGGTGCCGACCTTGCGGTACGCCTTTTTCATCGAGCCGGACGTCGAATCGAAGATCAGCACATAGTTGGTCTGGTCCTTGCGCATGAACAGTACCGGGCAAGCATGGTGCTGACCGTGCGTCAGGATGACACCGACCGGCCGCAAGGGATCAAACGGAATTGCCGCTGCCTGTGCGCCAAATTTCTTGAAGCGGTCAATCATGGTCGGCACCGGGCCGTCGTCCTGTTGTTGATCCACAGCCCGCAAATCGTGATTGGTACGGGCCACAAAATCCTCGACCAGCAAGGACAGTCCTGCCGGCGTCGGCTGGCAAATCGCTGGCTCGATGTACATGTAGTCGACCAGCTTTTTGTAACCGCAGCCAATTTCATGAAAATACTTGTCATATTTTTCAGACGCGCCCACGGCCTGCGCATCCAGGTCCACCGACAGAAAATCCGACGGGGCTATCCTGCCCGGTGGTGAAGTCGCGGTGAGCCGGGTCGGTGGCTCGTCGCGATCCTCCAGCCTGCCAAGCAGTATCCTGGAAGGCACATTACCGGGAAATGTCTGCGTTTCGCGGAGCTCGAATGAAGGCGTAGAGGGCGCACTGGAAGCTGCTGGCAGCTGCGACGGCGAGAAGGATGATTGACGTAACAAGTCCATGGAAGGGGTAATCCTGATATTGGGTACGGCACGTCGTCAGGTTCTGCCGACGCGGAGTTGCCCAGTCTTGCATCGGGCGGTATCGCCGCGACTAGGGCTCACTTCAGTGGCAACTTTCTCCAGCCGGTTCCATGATCTTTCTGATCCGCGCTACTGGTCGGAACCGGCCAATTCACAGGGAGACGTGAATTTCGTGGTGACCGAATTTGGCGGAACACAACTGCGCGGAAAATCAGCGAGCCAGCATGCACGCGAAATGATCTCGATCGCGCATCCGGAT
>AEPR01000327.1 GCA_000195205.2 Oxalobacteraceae bacterium IMCC9480
CATGGATAGCGTCAATGAAGTGCTGCGCGTGGCGCGCACCGATGTCGATGCGATGCCGGCCATGCTGTCGAAGGAAGGCAACCTCTCGGATATCTCGCAAATTTGCCGGCTCGACAGCGGCAAGCGCCTGGTGTCGATTCTTTCGGTGGGCAATATGTTTCGCCACACCGCCATCAAGGAAGCACTCGCTACGGTGGACAACATGGCAGATCAGGATGCACAGGAAGGTAGCGCCGCCAGCGCCAAGCGCAGCGACGACGACCGCAGCGATGACGAAGAACAGGTCGTCGTCTTCGTGCTCGGCAAGGAAGAATTCGGCGTACCGATCGACAGCGTGCAGGAAATCGTCCGCGTCGCCGAAGCCATGACACGCGTGCCGAAAGCGCCACCGGCAGTCGAAGGCGTGATCAACCTGCGCGGCGCGGTGTTGCCGGTGATGGACTTGCGCCGTCGCCTCGGCCTCGAACAGATCGCGCGCAGCGACCGCCAGCGCATCATGGTGTTTCTCATTGATGGCGTGCGCACCGGCTTCATCGTCGACTCGGTGGTCGAAGTCCTCAAGGTCCACAAGACCACCATCGAACCGGCACCGCACTTGTCCGGCGAACAGTCGATGCTGCTGGCGCGCATGGCCAACCTCGAAAAGCAAAAGCGCATGGTGCAGCTGCTCGATCCGTCCTATCTGATCGAAAAGCAGGAACTGCAGGCACTGGCACAACTGGCTGCGGCCTAGGTCACCACGGAGTACGCGGATGATCAAATTGCTTATCGTCGATGACTCGGCCCTGATGCGGCGACAACTGTCGTCGCTGTTCGAGGGCGAACAGGATTTTACGATCCGGCTGGCGCGCAACGGCAAAGAGGCCGTCGCCGAAAATCTGGCCTTCGAGCCCGATGTCGTCACCCTCGACATCAACATGCCGGAGATGGATGGCCTCACGGCGCTGTCGCTGATGATGGCCGGCCGGCCGGTGCCTATCGTGATGATTTCGTCGCTGACCGAAAAAGGCGCACTGGCCACTTTCGAAGCACTCAACCTCGGTGCGGTCGATTACATCGTCAAGCCGGGTGGCACGATTTCGCTGTCGATCGATGCCATCCGTGACGCCGTGGTCAACAAGGTGCGCACTGCCGCCAGGGCGCGCATGCGGCTGCCGCGCAAAGCCATCGAGAAAGCGCCGCCACCGCTCAAGGCCACCGTCGTCCCCGTCAGTAAAGTCGGCGAAGGCATTGTGATGATCGGTGTCTCGACCGGCGGACCGAGCACGCTGGAACTGGTGTTGCCGCACCTGCCGGCAAATTTTCCGTATCCGGTCCTGGTCGCGCAGCACATGCCGGCCAGCTTCACGCTGTCCTTTGCCCAGCGTATGGATACATTGTGTGCAATGCAAGTGGTCGAGGTCAGCCGGCCGATGACACTGGAAGCCGGCACGATCTACATCGCCAAGGGTGGGGCCGACCTGCAAGTAGTGCGCCGCGTCGGCAAACTCACCGCCATTGCCCGGCCCGAAAGCAGCGAACACCTGTGGCATCCATCGGTCGATCTGATGGCCCGCTCGGTCCTCGAACAGCTCGATGCCAAGCAAGTCATGGCCGTCATGCTAACCGGCATGGGTAACGACGGCGCCGCCGCTTTTACCGATGTCAAGCGACAAGGCGGTCGCACCATCGCCGAATCCAAGGAGTCCGCCGTGGTGTTCGGCATGCCTGCCGAACTGATCAGGATGGGGGGCGCCTCCGTCACCCTGCCTGCCGAAAAAATCGCCCGCCAGCTCAATGCCTGGCTCGGCTGCTGACCAAGGAATCCCCATGGCCTTCATCAAGAAATCTCCTGACGCGGCACCTGCCGCCGAGCCACTCGACACACAGCGTTCTTCGGAACGCGATTTCGCCGGACTGATCGAGCAACTCGACGATGCCGATCCGGCCACCCGACGCTGGGCCGCGCGCGACTTGCTGGTGTATCCGGCATCAACAGCGGCGCTGGTGGCGCGCCTGAAACGCGAAGACGACCGCTCGGTGCGCGAATTCATCCTGACCAGCCTGACCCGTCTGGGTGACGAGATCGCCGTGGCCGGTCTGGTCGAATGGCTGCGCAGCGAAGACGCGGTGATGCGCAACGAAGCCATCGAGGCAATGAAAGCCCTGCCCGACGAAGTCGCACCCATCATGGGCGGCCTGTTGTCGGACCCCGATCCGGACGTGCGCATCATGGCCGTCAACGTGCTCGAATCGCTGCGCCATCCGCACGTCGAAGACTGGCTCATCGATGTCATCGACAACGACAGCGTCATCAATGTCTGCGGCACCGCCGTCGACCTGCTCGGTGAAGTCGGTTCGCCCGCGGCACGCGCGTCGCTGCTGCGATTGCGCGAGCGTTTCCCCGGCGAGCCCTACATCAAGTTTGCCACCGACCTGGCACTGAAACGTATCGGGGAGGCCTGAGCGCACCATGGGAAAAATCACCATCAGCGACGACGACTTCCTGAAATTCCAGGAATTCTTTTATCGCAAGACCGGCATCCAGTTCGAAACCTCGAAGCGCTACTTCGTCGACAAGCGGCTGGTCGAGCGCATCGAAGCGACCACCAACGACAGCTTTCGCGGGTATTTCACGATGCTGCGCTTCCAGAGCTCGGGCAACGAATTGCAGGCGCTGGTGAACCTGATGACGATCAACGAAACGTATTTTTTTCGTGAGGAATATCAGTTTCATTGCCTGGTCAATTCGATCCTGCCGGACCTGGTCGCACGCAAGAAAGACAAGTCGCCAATCCGCATCTGGGTGATCCCGTCGTCGTCCGGCGAAGAAGCCTATTCGATCGCAATGTGCCTGGTCGAACGCTGGCCGGATATCAACGACTGGGATGTCGAAATCATCTCGTCGGACATCGACACCAAAATCCTCGGCCAGGCTCGCGCCGGCGTGTATTCAGAACGCTCGGTCAAGCATGTGCCGCGCAATTACCTGCAAAAGTATTTTCGCGAAACCCCGGCCGGCTTCCAGCTCAACGATGACTTGCGCAGCGCCGTCGAGTTCACCCGCGTGAACCTGATGGAAGCGGCCGATGTGCGCAGCTACCGCAATTTTGACGTGATTTTCTGCCGCAACCTGCTGATTTATTTTGATGACATCTCGCGCAAGCAGGCGGCCGAAACCTTCTACGACGCGCTGCATCCGGGCGGCTTCATTTGCCTTGGCCATTCGGAATCGATGAGCCGAATTTCTTCCCTCTACAAGATCCGTAAATTTCCAGAGGCAATCGTGTACCAAAAACCCGGGGATCGAAAATGAAACGCATCCTGATCGTTGACGACGCCGCCACCGTGCGCATGTACCACCGCAGCATCCTCGAAGACGCCGGCTATGAAGTCGATGAAGCCATCAATGGCATCGAGGCGCTCGAAAAAGCGCTGAACGCGACCTATGACCTGTATCTGGTCGACGTCAACATGCCCAAGCTCGATGGCTATTCCTTCGTGCGCGAACTGCGCGGCCACGCGATGATTCCGCAAGCACCGGCGGTGATGATTTCGACCGAAGCCAAGACCAGCGACCAGACCAAGGCCTTCGAAGCCGGTGCCAACCTATACATCATCAAGCCGACCCGCCCTGACCTGCTGGTGGCCCATGTGCGTCTACTGCTTGGCGACACCAGCACATGACACCGTTACTGCAGCAGTTCCTGGCCGAGGCGCGCGAATTCTTGCAAGGCATCAGCGAGAAGCTGATGCAGCTCGAAAACACGCCCGACGATGGCGCGTTGATGGGCGAGCTGTTCCGGCTGGTGCATACGCTCAAGGGCAATTGCGGCCTGTTCGACTATCCGGAAATGCTGCGCGTGCTGCATGCCGCCGAAGACCTGATGGTGGTGGTGCGCGATGGCGACCTGCCCTACAGCCAGACGCTGGCCGACCGGCTGCTCGATGCGATGGATTTTGTCAGCCTGCTGCTCGATGAGATCGATGCCGGTAACGACAGCGCGGCAGCCCACGCACCGGCCGCCGTGGCGATGGCAGCGGCGTTGCGCCAGCTGATCGCCGCACCGCAAGGCATCGATGACACGTCCGGCGAGGCGGCAACAGCAACAGACGGCACCGCCGGCCTGCCGCTGCAGCAGGTGCCGGAAGCGCTGCGCATGGACTGGTACAGGACCGGCAAGGCCCTGCTATGGATCAGCTATACGCCCGAGGCCGAGTGTTTTTTCAAGGGGGAAGATCCGTTCTTCCTGGCGCGCAATGTGCCCGACATTGCCTGGCAACGCGTCGGTGCCGCCAGTGCCTGGCCGGCCCTCGATGACCTCGATGCCTACCACGCCAACCTGCAGCTCGATCTGGTCAGCAGCGCCAGCCGCGCCGCGCTCGATGAACATTTCCGCTATGTGCCGGAACAGATCACGATCACGCCGCTGACGGCACTCGCGCTGGTCCAGCCGCAGGGCGATGAAAACGGCGGTCCGGTCTACGAGGATTTTGTGCTGGCCGCGCTGGCCCATCTGGAGCGCGGCGATCTGGTCACTCTGGAGCGCGCCGCCCGCTCGATGCTGGAACTGTCAGCCGCCGGCTTGTGGCTGGCCTCGGCCTTGCGCTGGCTGCTGGTCATCCTTGAGACCGAACCGGCCAACCGCGCAGCGCTGCATGCGGTGATCGTCTCGCTGCGCACCTTTGCACCGCCACGGCTGTCGGCGCAAGCGGTCGCCAGCGTCACCGAAGCGGTGGCCGCGCCGGCACCGGCGCCCTCACCGGCCCACGACATCGCCGCCACCGTCATCGCCACCCAGCTGATGATCCTGCGCATGCCGGATCAGGTGAACTGGTTACCGGGACGATTGAAGGCGGTCGGCTCGACGCTGGCGGCCTGCTTTGCCAGCATAGGCCGGACCGACCTGCTGCCCGGACTCGATGCCGCGCTGGCTGGCGCGATGGCGCAATCGGCTTCGGGTCCGCTGTTAGCCTGGCTGCTTGCGTATGCCGAAGCGCCGGCAGAAGTGGCCGACACCGTTCCGGTTGAGGCCCCGGCAGCCGACAGCGCAGCCGTTATGCTCGCCGACAGCGACATCAAATTCAACCGGCGCGCTGAAGACAGCACCACTGTCAGCGCCAAAACACTACGCGTCGACCAGGACAAAATCGATCGCCTGATGAACCTGATCGGCGAAATGGTGGTCGCCAAAAATGGCCTGCCCTATCTGGCCGGTCGCGCCGAAAGCGTCTTTGGCGTGCGCGAACTGTCGCGTGAAATCAAGACCCAGTACGCCGTC
The DNA here is from genome assembly GCA_000195205.2 of Oxalobacteraceae bacterium IMCC9480. GTDB lineage: Bacteria > Pseudomonadota > Gammaproteobacteria > Burkholderiales > Burkholderiaceae_D > Actimicrobium. The sequence goes on from AEPR01000327.1 coordinate 5,262, forward strand.
ATCAACCGCATTGCCGAAGAAATGCAGGGCGCCATCATGCAGGTGCGGATGATGCCGGTGTCCTTTGTGTTCCAGCGCTTTCCGCGACTGGTGCGCGACATCTCGCGCAAGCTCGGCAAGGAAGTCAGCCTGGTACTGATCGGCGAAGACACCGAAGCCGACAAGAACATCATCGAGGCACTGGCCGACCCGCTGATCCACATCGTGCGCAACAGCCTCGACCACGGCCTCGAATCACCCGAAGTACGCCGTGCCGCCGGCAAGCCGGCCGAAGGCAAACTCGAAATCCGCGCCACGCAGGAAGCCGGTCGCGTGATCATCGACATCATCGACGATGGCAAGGGCATCGACCCGCTCATCATCAAGCGCAAGGCCTACGAAAAAGGCCTGATCGACGAAGCCACGCTGGAACGCATCAGCGACCAGGAAGCCATCAACCTGGTGTTTGCGGCCGGCTTCTCGACCGCCGAAGTAGTGTCGGATTTGTCCGGTCGCGGGGTCGGCATGGACGTCGTGCGCGCTGCCGTCGAACAGGTCAATGGCATCGTCACGCTGGAAAGTACGGTCGGTACCGGCACCCGTTTGCGCCTGTCGCTGCCGCTGTCGATTGCCGTGACCAACGTGATGATCATCGAATCGAACCGGCAGATTTTTGGCGTGCCGATGGACATGGTGGTCGAGACCGTACGCGTGCCGCGCACTGCCATCCATGCAATCAAGAACCACCAGACCGCCGTGCTGCGCGGACGCGTGGTGCCGCTGCGTTCGCTCAACACCTTGCTGGCGACGAATGAAGAGCAACTGGCCAACGACGAGGATGAACTGGCGACGCTGGTGGTGCGCCTCAATGGCGAGCATGTCGGCATCGTCGTCGACGACTTCCGCGAAGTGGTCGACATCATCCTCAAGCCGATGGGCGGCATTCTCGGCGGGCTGTCCGGCTACACCGGTTCGGCCTTGCTCGGTGATGGCTCGGTGCTGATGGTGCTTAACCTCAAGGAGCTGGTCTGATGCCTGTCCACTACAAAAAAAATCTGGCCACGTTTGATGACGTGGTCAGTGTCGAAGAAGCAGAAGACCTGCTGCAGTGGTGCCAGAAAAATCCGACAGCGAAGGTCGATCTGTCGGACTGTCTTCATCTGCATGCAGCCAACCTGCAAGTGCTGATGGCAGCCCGCGTGACGGTCACTGCCTGGCCACAGGATCACCCGCTGGCGACATGGCTGCACGCAGCCCTGGACGCCTGAACCACGCACCAGCAACAGGGAACCACCATGGCAAAAACTATCCTCGTCGTCGACGATTCGGCGACGATGCTGATGAGTCTGAAGAACAGCCTGGAGATCACCGGCTTCATCGTGATCACCGCGGCCGACGGCGTCATCGCGCTCGGCAAATTACAAAAAGGACCCAAGCCTGACCTGATCATCACCGACATCAACATGCCCAATATGGGCGGCATCGAATTCATCGGCAAGGCACGCGCGCTGCCCGGTTTTCGCTTCATTCCTATCCTGGCGCTGACCACCGAAAGCCAGCAGGCGCGGCGCGACGAAGCCAAGAAACTTGGTGCCACCGGCTGGCTGGTCAAGCCGGTCGGAGGGGCTGATCTGATCAAGATCATCAAACAGGTTTTACCCGGAGCATGACCATGGCGCATCCGGCCGGCGACCTGCAGGAATCGGCGCAACAGGCGTGGCGCTGGTGTCAGCGTCACACCAGTGCACTGACGCCAGCCTGGCAAGTGGTGGCCGCCGCACTGGCAACGATGCTGCTGGGCCGGCTGCTGCCGGCCGGCGCGCTGCAGGGGTGTGATCTCTGGCTCGGCCGTCCCGGTGACAGCCTGCTGCTGGCCAGTGCGCTGGTGCTGATGGCAGGCAGCGTGGTCGCCTGGCGGAGCAGCACCGGACAGCCGGATGCAGTGGTCAGCGACAGCGCGCCGCATGCGGCCCATGCGCTGCTGGCTGCGCATCTCCGGCTCGACCAGGCCATCGATGGCAAGCTCACTGAAATTGTCAGCGATACCGAAGGCGCGGCACTGGCCATCATCGGCGACGTGCGGCGTCTGTACGACTCGGCCAGCACGCTGGTGACCTATCTGGACGGCTCCAGCCTGAGGGCCACCGACCTCGGCAAGGAGATTTCGGATAGCGTCAATTTTCTGGTCGGGATCGGCGCCTTCATCGAGCAATTGCCAGTGACGATGGCACGCGACCTGGCCAGCGTCGAAGACGTCGCCACCGAAATCCGTGCAATGAGCGGACTGGTCGCGGCGGTCCACGCGATCAGCATGCAATCACACCTGCTAGCGATCAACGCCGCCATCGAAGCCACCCGCGCCGGACCGTCCGGTGCCGCCTTCAAGGTCATCGCCGAAGAAATGCGCACGCTCGCGGCCAACTCCGGCACCGTCGCCAGCCAGATCGACAAGGGTCTCGCGCGCGCCCGCTTCGTGGTCGAAGACGGCATGGCCGCGGGGATTGCCGACTCGTCAAGCCGGCTCACGGAAGTCTCGAAGGCCGCGGTATCGATCCTGAAACTGCAGGAAAATTTCGAAGATATGACGCAGTACTACAAGACCCGTTTTATCGTCGTCACCAAATACAACGTCGACCTCGCCCGCGAAATCGCCGACGTGCTGGGGCAGATCCAGTATCAGGACGTGGTGCGGCAAGCGGTCGAACGACTGCAATTTGCCACGGCGCGACGCAACGCTTTTTTTAGCGAAACGGTCGAGCAGATCGCGCAAGGCACCGTCGACTTCGAACGACTACCGGCAAGTATGGAAGCGATTACCGACGAGTACGTCAGCGAAGAAGAAAAGCACAAGCACTCGGGAAGGCATGACGTGGTGGAGAGCGGGGAATTGAAGATTGAGTTGTTTTGAGGGGAGCGCGTGACTGGTGAAGTTGCTTCTGTAGGGTGGGCACAGGGTCATC
>AEPR01000326.1 GCA_000195205.2 Oxalobacteraceae bacterium IMCC9480
CCGCCGCTGTCACAAATGCCTACCAGTTTGAGCAGCTGGTTCAGTTCGACGAATTCGTCGTTCAGTTCAAAATCAATTTTTTGCATCGTGTTTCCATCAAACGTGAGAGTCAGGCAGCGATCACGAACAGCGCGATCACGCAGCCATAGCCGACTACCCAGGCCAGCGAGCGCAGGGTCGGCTTGTTGGCCACGTAGAGCACCGTGTACAGGATGCGCGCGGCAATGAAGGCCATCGCCAATCCGTCGACCTGCAACGGATTGGCATCGAGCTGCTCGGCGATCAGCACCGCGGCGGCGAAAAACGGAAACGCTTCGAAGTGATTGCGATGGGCGTAATCGGCACGGCGATGAAAGCCGGTCTGCTTTTCCATGAAGCCGCGCGGCTCGGCATTGTCGTAGCCCCGCAGTCCGGCCTTGGCGATGGCCGTGGTCAGCACCGGCATCAAGCCGGCAATCAGTACACACCAGTAAGCGATAGTCATGTCAGCCTTTTTCTGTGGAAGGGGAATCGGGTAAATTCTCGATGGCGACCGGCATCAACTCATCGGCCGGCACAAAGCCGAACAGGCGGCCATAAAAATACAGTTCGGCTTCGAGCGCACGGCGGATATTCTCGGAGCGGCGGAATCCATGGGCTTCGCCTTCGAAGCGGATATAGGCGACCGGTAAGCCCTTGTCGCGCACGGCATCGAACATCAGTTGCGCTTGCGCCGGCGGCACCACGCGGTGTTCCATGCCCTGGAACAGGATCAGCGGACTGGTCAGCCGGTCGGTGAAATGGATAGGCGAGCGCGCCACATAAATATCCTGACGTGCCGGATACGGACCGACCAGGCTGTCGAGGTAGCGCGATTCGAACTTGTGACAATCGCGTGCCAACGTCTCGAGATCACTGACGCCGTAATAACTGGCACCGGCCTTGAAGAGGTCATGGAAGGTTAGCGCTGCCAGCGCGGTATAGCCGCCGGCACTGCCACCGCGAATGGCGAGTTGCTGTTCGTCGGCCGCGCCGTCGGCGACCAGGAAGCGCGCTGCATTGAGGGCATCGTCGACATCGACCACGCCCCAGTTGCCATTGAGCCGGTGGCGGTAGGCGCGGCCATAGCCGGTGCTGCCGCCGTAATTGACATCGACCACCGCGAAGCCGCGGCTGGTCCAGAACTGGATCGCCAGGTTTAGCGTGGCACCCGCCGCCGAGGTCGGACCGCCGTGGTTGAACACCAGCAGCGGCGGCTTGCGGCCGGCCGGCGCGGCGTAATCGCGGTTGGCCGGGGCGTAGTAAAACGCATGGGCGTGGCGCCCGCCGGTGGTCGGGAACGTGATGGCGCGCGGCACCGACAGATAGCCGGCATCGACGTCGAGTGAAATCGCCCGCTTGAGAATCCGGTGCTCGCCGGTCTGCAGATCAAGCCGCACGATCGCATCCGACTCATCCGGTGCACCGCCGATGAAGACCACAAAATCGGGACCGACCTGCAAGTCGCTGATCTTGCGAAACGGCGTGGCGATGTTGGTCAGCACGCCGGAGTCCGGATCCAGCACGGCCAGCTGCCAGTCTCCGTCCTGGACATAGCTGCAGACGATCCGGCCGCTGCCATCAAAGCCATAAGTCGAGATACCGACATTCCACAAAGGCCGGCCGAATTCGGCCGCCATCGGACACAGTGCCTGCACCGTCTCACCGTGCAGGCGATACAGATTCCACCAGCCGCTTTGCTCGGAGACGAAATGCAGTTCGCCCGACGGTGACCAGGCCGGCTGGAAGATCGGATCATCGATGCCGCCGGCGATCTTGCGCGGCGTGCCGAGGCTGCCGTCGAGGGCCACGCTGGCGCACCACAGATCAGTGCCATCCCACGGCATGTTCGGATGATCCCAGTTGAGCCAGGCCAGCTGGCTGCCATCGGGGCTGAGGCGTGGCGACGCGTAAAAATCGTGGCCTTCGAGCAGCACCGTTTCGCTGCCATCGGCGAGGCTGATCGCGACGAGGGTATTGACGGCTTCGCGAGTGGTATCGCCGTGGTCTTCGCGGATCGCGATTAGGCGATCGCGGGCGCGATCGAGGACCGCATCAGCGAAGCGCATTGCGCCGCTGGCGGTCAGCGCTTGCGGGGCGGCGTCGCCCTGCTGCCGGTACAGACGCTGATCGGCGTGATTGGAAAAGTACAGCACGTCACCATCGATGCAGACGGCACCGCCCCCGTACTCATGGACACGGCTGCGGACATTGAACCCGGTCGCAGTCAGGTCGGCCGTGCTGCCATCGGCGGCATGCCGGACGATGACGCTGCGACCCTGTTCGCGCGCGCGTCCTTCGATCCAGTAAATCGTATCGCCGGCGATGGCCGGCTGGTCCAGTCCGACCGATTCAGCGACGATGGCGGCCGAGGTGATCGGCGAAAGCCAGGCACCGTACGGTGCGATGGTGTGCTGGCTGTTGTGCGGTGCTGTGCTCATCGGGGTTTCCTGTGGGAGGTTCTACTTTTTGTTCAATTGCGGCGTACCGATACGTGCACCGGCATCACTGCGGTGCCGGCGCAATCATTTCCACGTAGTCGTAGAGCGCGCCGAGGATTTCTTCGCCGCGGGTATCGGCCTGTTCGGATAGCTGGTCGATTTCACCGAACAGGATATCGACGGTGCGGGCACCGGCGCTGCCTTCGAACAGGCGGTCGCTGCGATGCTGTTCCCAGCGTTCGGCTTCGGCCGCATCCAGCGTGTCGGGGAAGTTGCGCGCGCGGTAGCGGAAAAGAAGTTCTTCAAGCCGTACGTCGTCAAAGCCCGGGTGGGTTTTTGCCAGCGCTGTTGGCGACAGCGCCCGCAATTCGGTCAGCTTGCGCCGGTCGCCATTGCCGACGAAGCCGTTGTACAGGTCTTCGTCGACATCCGGCGTGGCCTGCGCCGGACGCTGGAACACCTGCTGCCAGAGCGCATCCATGTCAACCAGCGTGGCGGCGATGGTCGCATGCCGGTGGGCCTGTTCCAGATCGATCTGCCATTTTTCGGCCATCGCCGGCGACAGGGTTTTCAGGTTGCCGACCACCATGGGCGACTTGTTCAGATGGATGGTCTTGATCGGCAAACGCGTCACGCCCTCGGGCAGGTCGGCACTGCGCGTGAACATGCGCAGGCGTATCGTGTCGGCGTCCAGCGTGGCCAGTTCGGACGGGTCGTGGGACAGGTCCCAGGCGATCACTTCGTTCTTGTTGGTCGGGTACGTGGCCAGTGGCCACATGACACCGAGGCAGCCGCGCTCGGCCGGGAACATGCCCGACACATGCAGGAAAGGTTTGCGTGCCGGCAGGCCGATCTCGGCGCTGACGCGGTCTTTCTTGTGTAGCGCGAAGCAGAAGTCGAACAGCTTGGGCTGCTGTGTGCGGATCAGTCGCGCCAGCGCAATCGTGGCGCGCACATCGGACAGCGCGTCATGCGCGGCCGCATGCGCAATGCCGTTGGCTTTGGTCAGCAATTCGAGGCGGAAGCTCGGTTTGCCTTCATCGTTCATCGGCCAGTGGATGCCCTCGGGACGCAGTGCATACGTCATCCGCACGACATCCATCAGATCCCAGCGGCCGCACTGGTTTTGCCACTCGCGGGCGTACGGATCGATCAGGTTGCGCCAGAACAGGAAGCGCGTGATTTCGTCATCGAAGCGGATCGTGTTGTAGCCGACCCCGACGGTACCGCTGGCGGAAAACGCGGCTTCGATGGCGGCGGCAAACTGGTATTCGGGCAAGCCGCGCTGCAGGCATACCTGCGGCGTGATGCCGGTGATCAGGCAGGATTGCGGATCGGGTAAATAGTCATTGGCCGGCTGGCAGTACAGCATGATCTCGTCGCCGATTTCATTGAGTTCGGCGTCGGTGCGGATGGCCGCGAATTGCGCCGGCCTGTCGCTGCGGGTATTGACGCCGAAGGTTTCGTAGTCGTGCCAGAGAAAAGTGTGTGATGACATCGTGATCCGCAGTCCGTGTTGATTCAGTCCGATTTGGCTAACAGCGTGAAATGTTCGACTACCGGCGCGGCAGCGAAGAACGGGCCGACCAGCGCGCGCCATTCCTGAAAGGCGGCTGATTCGCGAAAGTCGACGGTATGGTTTTCGAGGGTCTCCCAGTAAATCATCAGCACGTAACGCTCGGGCGATTCGACGCTCTTGTTGATCTTGTAGCCACGAAAGCCGGTGGCGTTGCTGATGGCCAGTTCGACGCCGCGCGTGATGGCGATATCGAAGTCGGCTTGTTTGCCTGGAAGGATGCGGATGTCTGCGAGTTCGAGAATCATGGTGGCCTGACGGTGGCTTGGAAAGCGGTGATTATCCCACCGAATTGCATGGCGACGACAGCGACGATCGACGACGATCAACGCCGGGCAGTATCATGGCGCAGGTTTTTTTATTGGACAGGGATGGTATGGCGAAGATCGACGATGTCGTGTTGCGACAAAAAGAAGGGGCCAGGTTTGTCATCACGGCACCCATGCTCGGTTTGAACGAGCAGCAGTTTGATTTGCTGGCCGAAGGCTGGGTCGAAGATGGCGGTCCGGGTTTCGAGGTGGCCGGTGTGCCGCATCGCACCTGCATCGATGGTGAATTTTTCATCAACCGGATTACGGTAGTGAAGTTGACTGCGGAGTAGGGCAAATTACCCCGGTGCTGCATTGATATGCCGTGCATCGGGCGCACAAACAAAAACGGCTCACATTGCTGTGAGCCGTTTCAAGCAATTAACTTCAATTGCGTACAACTTATTCGTGGTAGGCCGTGCGGGATTCGAAC
>AEPR01000325.1 GCA_000195205.2 Oxalobacteraceae bacterium IMCC9480
TACGGCCGTTTTGACAGCCCGACGCCGGTGGTCAAATGCCGCCTCGCCACCATCGGCGAAGGCTTGCAGGTGACTGTTTATCTGAAAGACCAGCCCGACCTGTTCGCCCGCATCTGCAGCTATTTCGACCAGAAAAATTTCAGCATCCTTGATGCAAAGATTCACACCACGCGGCACGGTTACGCGCTCGATACCTTCCTTGTGACCGAGCCGAATTTTGCCAACAACTATCGCGACATCATCAGCCTGATCGAGCATGAACTGACGCACTTGCTAAGCAGTGCCGAGCCCTTGCCGGAACCCAAGCGCGGCCGCTTGTCGCGCCTGTCGCGCACCTTCCCGATCACGCCGACGGTCGACCTGCGCGCGGACGAACGCGGTCAGTACTATCTGCTAACGGTCTCGGCCAACGACCGCAATGGCTTGCTGTACGCGATTGCCAGCGTGCTCGCCACCTACCGGATTTCGCTGCATACCGCCAAGATCATGACGCTGGGCGAACGGGTCGAAGACGTCTTTCTAGTCGACGGGCCGACGCTCAACAATGCGCGCAGCCAGATCCAGCTCGAAACCGATTTGCTTGACGCCTTGCGCGTCTGAGCTCCACCTTTTTGATTGACCAATACCATGACCGAACCACTCCGCCTCTCCAAACGCATGTCCGAACTGGGCCTGTGCTCCCGCCGCGAAGCCGATGTCTGGATAGAAAAAGGCTGGGTCCGGGTTGACGGCAAGGTCGTCTCCGAACTCGGCAGCAAGGTCTTGCCAAGCCAGCACGTGACCATCGAGCGGCAAGCCGCCGCCGAGCAATCGAAGCTGGTGACCATCCTGATCAACAAGCCGATGGGCTACGTGAGCGGCCAGGCCGAAGATGGCTACCAGCCCGCCGTGACGCTGATCAAGCCGGAAAATCGCTGGGCCGAAGACCAGGCCACGACCCAGTTCCACCCGACCCAATTACGCAGCCTGGTGCCGGCGGGACGACTCGACATCGACTCGATCGGCTTGCTGGTGCTGACGCAAGATGGTCGCGTCGCCAAGCAGTTGATCGGCGAAACCACCGAGGTCGAAAAAGAATATCTGGTGCGGGTCCAGTACGATCGCCCCGGTCGGCTGCCGGAAAACCAGCTGCTGAAACTGCAGCACGGCCTGACCATGGATGGCAAGGAACTGCTGCCGGCCAAGGTGCGCTGGCAGAACGAGGACCAGCTCAGCTTCATCCTGCGTGAAGGCAAGAAGCGCCAGATCCGGCGCATGTGCGACATGGTCGGCCTGAAGGTGCTGGGCTTGAAGCGCGTGCGCATCGGCAATATCAAACTGGGCGATTTGCCGGTCGGCGAATGGCGCTACCTGGGTGCCGACGAAGGCTTCTGATTGTGCCCATCGACACCACGACATGAGGATTTCTTTTGTTTGACCACTCTTATCCCGTTCTTCCTTTGACGCATCTGGTCAGCGATTGCGATGGCGTGCTCATCGACAGCGAAGCCGTCGCGCTCGATGCAATGCTGACGGCCTTGCAGTCGCGCATGGCCGACCGCGAGCAACTCGCAGCGCTGATCCGTCCGCGCCTTGGCTTGCCGCTGGTCGAGGTACTGGCGCAGTTGTTCGCCATTCTGGAGGCGACGCCTGCAGCTGGTGAACTGGTGGCCATTGGCGAATACATCGAACACGAATGCGATCGTCGGCTGTCGCTGGTGCCCGGCGTGGCCGATGCGCTGGCAGCGATCGCGCTACCGAAAGCCGTCGCCAGCAACAGCCACAGCGACCGCGTGCGCGCGGCGCTGGCCCGTACCGGCCTGGCACCGCTGTTCGGCACCCACATTCACACGCCCGACAACAGCGGTCTGCCTAAGCCTGATCCGGCGGTCTATCTGGCAGCAGCGGCCGGACTTGGCGTCGCACCGGGTCACTGCATTGCGGTTGAAGACAGCATCACCGGCGCGACCGCGGCGGTCGCCGCCGGGATGGTGGTGCTGGGGTATATCGGCGGCGGACATGTTCCCGCCGGACAGGCATTGCGCATGCAGGCGCTCGGGGTTCATGCCACCTTCGACACGATGAGCGCCTTGCCGGGACTGGTCAGCACGCTGACCCTGCGCCGCTAGCCACGACGCCGCAAAGTCATCTTCAGGCCAACCGGCGACATCACGAACGCCATCAACTCGCGCGGTTCCTGACCGTCGTCGGTCTGCACCGACACCAGATCGAATTGCCCGAGCACCAGTGCGATTGCCATTTTAATTTCGAGCAAGGCCAGATAGCGCCCCGGACACGTACGCGCACCGGCACCGAACGGCATCGCGATGCGCTTGTCGGCACCGCCCTCGTCGCCGGTATCGAGCCAGCGTTGCGGATTGAAGCTGCCAGCCGCAGTGAAGAATTGTTCGTCGACGCTGTGCCGGCGCAGCACACACCATATCGGCGTACCCGCCGGTATCGCGATATCCCCGATCACCGTATCGTGCAGCGCCTGGACCGGAATATACGGCGCGACCGGCTTGAGCCGCATCGCCTCCTGCGCGCAGGCATCGACATAGTCCAGCGCATCCATCTGTTCGATCGTGTAGCCGGCAGGATCAGGCGCGACCCGGCGCACTTCGTCACTAGCCTGCTGCAGGGCCGCCGGATGGGCCTGCAGCAGGTACAGCATCCAGGCGATCGTGTTGGCGGTGGTGTCTTCGCCGGCCAGCAGCATCGTCCTGACGTTGCCGGAGACGGTCTGGTCGGTCACGCCGCTATCCGGTTCGGCAGCCGCTACCAGCATCGCTTCGAGCAGGTTGCGCGGATGATCGCGGCGGGCCGGTTCGGCGGCGAGCCGCTCGTGGGCACCGGCGATCAGTTCGCCGATGGCGCTCTTGAGCGCGACGACGCTGCGATCCAGTCGCCGGTCGGAAGGCAGCCGCACATAACGCCAGTAAGGGAATAGCGCCAGGCTGCGTCGCGCGACCATCGGCAGGATTACGTCCAGATGTTGCTGGATCCGGTCTTCGCCGGAGGCAAGCGTGTTGACGTCGGTGCCGAATGCCAGGCCGGCGATGATGTCGACGGTATAGCGCTTCAGATCGTCCGACAAGTCGATGGCTGTTTCGTTTGCAGCAGCGATGTTCCAGCGCTGCTGCAAGCGCAATGCCACTTTGATCAGCACCGGGAAATACGCCTTGATCGCCGTCGGCGACAGCGCCGTCATGACCATGCGTCGCTGGTTACGCCAATCATCGCCCTCGGCCAGGAAGAGGCCCGGAATACCGCCCATCTCGTGCGAGACTTTTTCAGTGACGGCCGGACGCCGGAACCCGGCCGGCCGGTCGCGCAGGATCGCGCCTATCGTCACATGGTCTGCCACCACCAGCAAGGTGGCGTGCCCCAGCGACATGCGGAAAAAATCACCGTATTGCACGCACCACTGCTCGACGATCCGGTGCACGCGATCGGGCCTGATCTGGTGGATATTGCCGAGCACCGGCAGCGTGGGCGGGCCGGGCAAATCGCGCAACTGGCGGAGCGGCATTCTTGCGTCTGGCATGGCGACTCCGGAAAAGAGGATCCATCAAGGTACACTGAAATCGACCCATCGCGGCCATTTCCGGGACCGTCATCGTGAGGGACATCAACGCCTCGCGGTTCCTTATGGCGAGTGACTTGGTACGTTTAAGCGAGAGTCCGGTTATCTCAACTATCATGGGGCACATGCCGGATCAACGAGCGACTCCCTGCACCGGCCGCGAACTCCTATCGCAGCCGGTCCGGACATCGCCTCACCATCAACAGAATCAGACTCCGGAGAACTCCATGACCACAACACATATCGGCTTCCTTGGACTAGGCAGCATGGGTGCGCCCATGGCGCGCAACCTGCTCAAGAGCGGTCTTGAAGTCACCGTGTACAACCGCACCCGCGCCGTTGCCGAAGCCTTCAGTGCCGACGGTGCCGGCATCGCCGACACCCCCGCCGGTGCCGTCGTCGAAGGCGGCATCGCCATCACGATGCTGTCCAATGATGCGGCCCTCGAAGCAGTCACGCTGGGCCAGGACGGCCTCCTGCACAAACTCGGCAAGGGCGGCTTGCATATCTCGATGAGTACGGTGTCGCCCGAGACCTCGAAAAAACTGGCCGCGCTGCATGCCGCAAACGGCAGCCTGTTTTTGAGTGCGCCGGTATTCGGCCGGCCCGAAGCGGCTGCCGCCAGCAAGCTCTGGATCGTCCAGTCCGGCAGCAGCGATGCCAAGCAACGCGCCAAGGCCATCCTCACTATTCTCGGACAGGGCATCCATGACTTTGGCGACGATCCGGCGGCGGCGAACGTGGTCAAACTGTCCGGCAATTTCATGATCCTGGCTGCCATTGAGACCATGGCCGAAGCACAGGCACTGGCCGAAAAAAATGGCATCGACCGCGCTGCGCTGGCGAGCTTTTTTGGCCAGACCATCTTCGCCTGTCCGATTTATCAGAACTACGGCCGCACGATTGCCGAGCGCGCTTTCGAGCCAGCCGGCTTCAAGCTCGAACTCGGCATGAAGGATGTGCGCCTGGTGCGCGACGTCGCCGAAACAGCGATGGTGCCGATGCCGCTGGCCGACTTGCTGCATGACCGGCTGCTGACCAGCCTTGCCAAGAAGCGCGGCAAACTGGACTGGACCGGCATTGAACTGGTCACGGCCGAAGACGCGGCACTGCGTTAATCCTCAGCACAACATTCATGACCGGCAGTGCTTGCACCTTAGCCCGGCGTTTTTCACTATTTCAAAGGAGTCACCCATGACCGATTCATCGAACTACACCCCACCTAAAATCTGGACCGCGGACAAGGAAAGCGGCGGCCTCTTCGCCAATATCAACCGTCCGGTATCCGGCCCTACGCGCGAAAAAGAACTGCAACAAGGCGTGCATCCGCTGCAGCTCTATTCGATGGGCACGCCCAATGGCGTCAAGGTAACCGTCATGCTGGAAGAGCTGCTGGCCGCCGGGCACACCGGCGCGGAATACGATGCCTGGCTGATCCGGATTCATGAAGGCGATCAGTTCGGCAGCGGCTTTGTGGAGATCAATCCGAACTCCAAGATTCCGGCTCTGGTGGACCATAGCGGCGCGGCGCCGATCCGGATCTTCGAGTCGGGTGCCATCCTGGTGTATCTGGCAGAAAAATTCGGCGCCTTCCTGCCCACGGACAGCGCCAAGCGCGCCGAGTGCCTGTCGTGGCTGTTCTGGCAGATGGGTAGCGGACCATTTCTGGGTGGCGGCTTCGGTCACTTCTACGCGTACGCACCGACTAAAATCGAATACGCGATCGACCGCTATGCGATGGAGGTCAAGCGCCAGATGGATGTGCTGGACAAACGCCTTGCAGACAACGAATACATTGCCGGCGATGAGTACACGATTGCCGACATGGCGATCTGGCCGTGGTACGGCAGTCTGGCAAAAGGGCTGCTGTATGACGCCGGCGAATTCCTGCAAGTGCAGGAGTACAAGAACGTGCAGCGCTGGACCAATCAGCTCGCCGAACGCCCGGCTGTCAAGCGCGGACGCATGGTCAATCGCACCATGGGCGAGCCATCCAGCCAATTACACGAACGTCACGATGCTGGTGACTTTGCGACGAAGACACAGGACAAGCTGACGACACCGACCTGATCGGACAGGATCGTGTCACCGTCATGCGTGCATTGCGTACTGGCAAGACGGTGCGACTCCCGTTCGGCCTGAGCTTGTCGAAGGC
>AEPR01000324.1 GCA_000195205.2 Oxalobacteraceae bacterium IMCC9480
CAGGTAAAGCCTGAATACCGGCGAGTATAAAAAATGAATGTGACCGTGGCATGAAGTGTCATGAATTTGTCAGGTCATCCGGCGCGCCCATGAAAAATGCCAGGCGTAGCGCCTGGCATTGCGGGTGCTGCGTGCCCCGGGGTCGGGGCCGTCGCGCGCCTGTTTTAGAACGTGTGGTTGATACCCAGTGCGACACCGGTGCTGCCGTCAACGTCGACCAATTTTTCACGGTACAGATCGGCGTAAAGGTTGGTGCGCTTCGACAGCGGATGGTTGACGCCAACGGTGACCTTGTCGTTGCCGCTTTCCTTGATCTTGCCGTAGCCGCCACGGATCGTATCGATCCCGACCATATAGGTCGCCGCCAGCATCATGCTGGTGAGCTTGTCATTGACGCGGGCAAATTTGGTTTCGGAGTACGAACCGAGCAGCGTGAATGCACCCATCGTATAGCCACCGGCGACGTAGACGATGTCACTGTCGATGTGGTTTTTCTCGTAGGCCAGCATTGTGTTGAGCCCGCCATTGGCGTAGTTCAGCGAGATGCCTTTCTGGCGTGTTTCGGCAATCGTGCGGGCTGCATCGTCACCGATCGCGCGTTCGATTTCGGCGTCGGCATGGACCGAGAAACCAGCGATATCCGGCGAGCTGTAATAGACCGCATTGCTGGCGCGCGAATAGTTGTGGTAATCGACCGTGACCAGTCCGTCGCTATTGAAGTCGCCGTTGTAATTGGCCAGCGAACCCATCAGGGCGCTGTCGTACCACGGATCGTAGATCCATTTTTTGGCCCACAACGGCGTCAGTGCGCGACCCAGACGGACCGTGCCGTAGCGGGTGCTGGCAAGTCCGACCGTGGTTTCACCTTGAAAAAATGCCGTCGATTTTTCGGCGCCGCCGGTATCCGGATTAAAGCGCATCTGGACATTGAAGATGGCTGCCAGGTCACCGCCGAGCTGTTCGGTGCCTTTGAAGCCCAGCCAGTTGTTCTGGCCACGATCCATGCGCGGCGTCTTGCCCGATTCCTTGACCAGGCCGAGGTCGATGTAGCCGTACATCTGCACGTTGGAGCTTTGTGCGCTAGCGCTGCCGGACAAGCCGGAGAGGGCGCCAAGCGCCAGAATGCTGAGGGTTTTTTTCATGTCTCTGATCTCCTTAATTATTTTTTTGCAGCGGCGAGTGACTGGGCAATCCAGCCATCAAATAAAGCCTGATGTGCCTTGATCCAGCCGTCGGTGTGGCGTTCGATGGCAGCAGGCGAGCCTTCGCCGTTGCTCATGCGCATGTTTTCGGCGCTGATATCGGTCATTGGCAATTTCATCAGCGAGAACAGCTTGCCGGCGGCCGGGTTGGCGTCGACGAACGCTTTGTTGGCAACGATTTGCTGCTGGTTCACGACGAAACCGTAGTTTTTGCCGTTTGACAGTTTGGTATCAATCTTGGCTTGCTCGCCTGGTAGTGAGGAGAACGGCACTTGCAGCCAGACCACATCGCGACCCGGGACCATCACGCCGCTGACCCAGTACGGGGTCCAGGTGTAATAGAAAATTGGCTTGCCTTCTTTGTGGCGGGTAATCGTATCGGCGATCAGCGCCGAATAGCTGCCTTGCTTGTGGGTGACCGTATCGCGCAGCTTGAACGCGGTGAGCTGGTGCTCGATCACGGCTTCGCAGCCCCAACCCGGATCGCAACCGGTCAGGTCGGCTTTGCCATCGCCGTCGGTATCGAACAGCTTGGCAATTTTCGGATCCGTGAACTGGCCGATGTTGGTGATCTTGTATTTGGTCGCGGTGGCCTTGTCGATCAGGTAACCCTGTGCCGAGTTGTCCGAGTACACGCCGGTACGCGACAGTTTGGCGTCACCGCCGGCGTTGCGATAAAAGTCCGCATGCAAGGGGTTCCAGTGATCGGCCATGAAGGTGGCATCGCCATTAGCGATCGCGATGTGCGCGGTCGGTGGCGCGATTTCCTTGGTCGACTGGACGTCGTAGCCCAGTTTTTGCAATCCCTTGACCACCAGCAGGGTCTGGAAAGTTGCCTCGGCGATGGTGTTCTGCAAGGGCTGGACCTTGATGCCTTTGCCGGGCAGGTCAGCGGCGGATGCCGGTGTCGCGAAGCTCATTGCCAGCAGCACGGTGCCGAGGAAATAGCTTGGGATGGAAAATCTCATTCGTTGATTCCTTTTTTTTACGAAGATAGGTGGTTCATGGCTGGCAACCATGGGCGTTACTCGATAAATTATTTACGTCGCCATGCCGGAATTGACCGGTGTCGATAACTTGCCGGCTTCCTTGCCGGTGGTGTCAGGCGCGGTAGCCGGCTTGGCTTTAGGGGCAGGGCGCAAGCGGTACAGCAAACCGAGCGGACCGGTTTCATACCAGTGGTGCACACCGCGGCTTGATTGACCGGCGGCTTTCGTGATCCGGTCCAGTGAAATCGCCAGCAGCACGATGCCCAGACCGCCGACTGTCGCCAGTCCCATGTCCAGACGGCCGATACCGCGCAAGACCATTTGTCCCAGTCCGCCCACGGCGATCATCGATGCGATCACGACCATCGACAGCGACAGCATTAGCGTCTGGTTGACGCCGGCCATGATCGACGGCAGCGCCAGCGGCAACTGCACCTTGAACAGCATCTGGGCCGGCGACGCGCCATAAGCACGGGCCGCTTCGATCAAGTCGGGACGCACCTGGCGAATCCCCAGGTTGGTCAGTCGCACCAGCGGTGGCAACGCAAACACGATGGTGACGATGACGCCAGGCACATTGCCGATACCGAACAGCATCACGACCGGCACGAGGTACACGAAAGCCGGTGTGGTCTGCATCGCATCGAGCAGCGGACGCGTCAGACGCTGGGCGCGGTCGCTACTGGCCAGCAATACGCCGAGCGGCAAGCCGATCACCAGACAGAATGCGAGCGAGGTCAGCACCAGCGACAGCGTCACCATGGCTTCCGGCCAGATGCCCAGGAGCACGACCACCAGCAATGAAATGACCGTACCGATGGCGACGCCACGACCGGCAAATTGCCAGGCCAGCAGACCGAAAATGGTCACCATGGCCAGCGACGGTATGCTTTGCAGCAAGTCCTGCACCCACATCAGCGTGCCATCGATCGGAGCCCGCACGGTCTGGAAGAAGGGCCGGAACTGCGTCACGAACCAGTCGAGTCCGTGGTTGATCCAGCTCTCGACCGGTGTCGAGCCGTCGAAGAATTGACGGATTTGTTCAACCAATCCGGTCGGTGCATCGGCCGGCACCGCACTGACCGGTGCATCGAGCCAGTTGCCGGCGTCCGTCGGTGTTACGACGTCTGCGTTACCCGTGCCCCAGGGATCGGCCGGTACGGCAGCGTCCACGGGGCCGGTAGCCCACGGGTCGACCGGGGCGACGGCCGTGTCTGCGGCAGGCGCGGTGTCCCAGGCGCTGGCTGCTCCGGTAGTCGTAGGTGCCTGGGCCGTGATGATGTCGGACATGGCGGGATCTTTCAGAGTCGTTGTCATAGCGCAGGTACCAGTGGAGTGTCGCGATCAAGAAATTTCAACAGGGTGGTCTTGCTGATGGCGCCGCAATAATGACCATCTTCGGCAACCACCGGCATCGGGTAGGGCGATTGGGCAACCTGTCCGAACAGGTCGCTGACCGAGGCCTCGCCGGAGATTTTTTGCGAGTGCGGCAAAAAGGCATGTGCCAGTCCGAGCGGACCGTCGTGTTCGTGCAAGGCCGCCCGCAACGATTCGACCGACACCATGCCTAGGTAATGCTGGCCGGGACTGATCACGTAGGCGTATTCGCGGTCGTTGTCTTCGAGCATCTTGAGTGCGGCGCGGGCACCGCGGCTCGGGTGTTCCGACACGACGATCTGGGATTTACGGGCAATGTCGGCGGCCTTGAAGACGGCCGCCGCATCGACGCCGTGGACGAAGCTGCGGACATAGTCATCGGCAGGATTGCGCAGGATTTCATCGGGCGTGCCGACCTGGACGACCATGCCGTCTTTCATGATGGCGATGCGATCGCCGATGCGCATGGCTTCGTCGAGGTCATGCGAAATGAAGACGACGGTGCGACGGCGCACCTGTTGCAGGCGCAGGATTTCAGACTGCATTTCGGTCCGGATGATCGGGTCCAGCGCCGAAAAGGCTTCATCCATCAGCAGGATGGACGGGTCCGACGCGAGCGCGCGGGCCAGGCCGACGCGCTGCTGCATACCGCCCGACAGTTCATCCGGAAAACTCGCACCCCAGCCGCTCAGGCCAACCTGGTCCAGCGCCTTCAGCGCCTGGTCGTTGCGCGTAGCCCGGTCGACGCCGGCCAGTTCCAGGCCGAACGCGGTGTTGTCGAGTACGGTCATGTGCGGCATCAGCGCAAAGGACTGGAACACCATGCTGATGTCCTTGCGGCGCAGCGCCCGCATTTCCTTGGGCGAGAGCTTGTTGATATCGACGCCGCCGATCTCGATCGTGCCGGCGGTTGGCGTAATGAGCCGGTTGAGCATGCGCACCAAGGTGGATTTGCCCGAACCGGACAAGCCCATGATGACGAATATTTCGCCGGCTTCGATCGTAAAACTGGCATCGAAGACACCGATCGAATTGCCGGTACGGGCCAGGATGTCTTGCTTGCTGACACCTTCGTTGACGAGGTCGAGCGCCTTTTCCGGCGCTTCGCCGAACACTTTGAATACGTGATTGACGCTGATTTGCTTGGCCATGACGGTCCCTTTATTTTTGTTGGTAGATAGAGTGGCGAATGCCTGCGGAAAGTGCAGGCTGCGATCCCGACGCGCAGACAGCAAACATCAAGCAAAGGGGCGGCGTGGATAATTCCCGCCATCGTTTTGCGCGTTATGTGTCTGCCCGACGGGCAACTGAGATAAAACTGTTTGCTGTACTTCGTGGCGTGTCGCTGTCACTGCATCACGAAAATCTTGAATAACGCGAGCAGATGAAGCCGAAGTAAATGGGGTGCCTGGAATAGACGGAGCGTCCTACTTGGTAGTGCTTAATTCTCTAAAGTCAGTCAACTACGGTTAAGTCGACTCTAAAAGAGGACTATTGTAGTTAATCTATATCTCAAAGTCAACTTTGGATTGACTTCGCCTATCGGTAGTTCAGGACGGCTGACTCTGGTTTCATTGTCGAAAGGTGTATCGTTCGGCACCGGCGCGCTGACTTTGCTGGCCAAAATTTGTGCATTTCGCTACCTCACTGATCGGATTTGACCATGCAGGAACCCACCGAGTTGCGCAAGTTTCTGTCGTCGAAAGCCGCACGACGCCGTGGTCGCATTTCCAGGACGACGCTCACCTACGCGGTATTTCTCGGCGGCGCCTCCTGTGTTGCCTTGATTTCGCTGGCGTTTGCCATGCTGGCGGAATTCATGCTTTCGCTGAACGTCAAGGTCATCTCGGCCTATTCATGGAGCGCCTTCCTGCTCCTGCCATTCGGATTTGCCGGCTTGCGCTGGCTCACGATCCGCCATGCCCAGCAAGCCCGCGGTAGCGGTATTCCGCAAGTCATTGCTGCGATGTCGCTGCCGGCCAGTAGCGGCGCCCAGCAAACGCTGGTGTCGCTACGCCAATCCATCTGGAAAATCGG
>AEPR01000323.1 GCA_000195205.2 Oxalobacteraceae bacterium IMCC9480
CGCGAATGCACTACACAAGCCCGGAATCGACCAGCATGTTCGAGGCGCACGCGTAGGGCGACCAGGATCAGGCAGATAGTTTTTTCTGCCACATCAGCGCATCACCATATTCGGCGTCCAGCTGATAACCGGCATAGCCCATCTTGCGATACACCAGTTGCGCATGCCGGTTGCCCTCCAGGACTTCGAGCGTGATCTTGCAGCAGCCGCGTTCCAGTGCGACCTGTTCGACGTGCTGCATCAGTTGCTGCGCCAGCCGCTGGCCACGGTACGGTGCCAGCACCATCATGTCGTGGATGTTGATCAAGGGCGCACAACTGAAGGTCGAAAACCCCTCGAAGCAATTGGCCAGACCAACCGCGACACCATCGACCCGGGCCAGCACACTGAACGCGCCGGCGCGCGCAGCGAGTGCGGCAATCAGGTCGCGCCGGACATGCGCGGCCAGCGGCTCGGCGCCGCCGAACGGATCGCGTGCGTAAGCATCGAGTACGGCGATGACATCGCGGGCATCGGCCGGATCGGCATAGTCGGCCAGCGTAATCTGTACGGTCGCGGCGCTCATCGGGTCACCACGTCGCGCTGCATGGGCGCGAGGCCGGCCAGGAGCTTGTTCTGGATGCGGAAGGCGATATCTTGTCGCTCCATTGCGATCTGCAAATCTTCCACCAGCGCATAGAACTGTGCGGTCGTGATGTCGAGCCCGTCATGAATGGTCGCCATCGTCTTGCCGGTGTACTCGCAAGGACCGCCGGCGAGCACGCAAAACTGCTCGCTCAACTTTTCCTTGAGATGCGGGATATCGGCTTCATCGAAGCTATGACCGACCCGGCGGTCGGTTTGCAGCAGCGTCACGAAGGTCTCGACCAGTTGCGCGATGCCCTGCTTCTGACCCAGCCCGCGATACACCTCGTCGCCCGCCAGCGCCGGCGCAGCAAGCGCCAGCAGCAGGCACAACATGGCAATGCGCTTCATTAAAAACCTCCTTGTAGTGACAGGTAGGCGCCGTTCTGGCGGCGCGGATTGAAGATCGTGACGTCACCGAGCGTCACCCAGCCCAGCATGACCGAGACATTCCGGTTCAGAAAATAGCCGACGAACACATCGGCAGCGTCTTTCTCATTGTCCACCGACAGGTTACGCGGCTTCATCCGGTATTCGACACCGGCCACCAGCTGGCGATTGATCAGGTAGACCACGGAGGTTTCGAGCATGGGCTGGTAGCGGTCGTGCAAGTCACCGCCAAAACCGAGCAGGCCGAACTGGTTGGCCTTGGTCGCGCGCAGCGTGGCATTGAGCAGCAGACTTTGATCCAGCAGGATTTTGGTGGCCGACAGCGTGACATCGATGCCGTGGTCGCTGCGCGCGCCAAGCTGCGTCACGCTGGTCACACCGAGCGCATCGAGCCCGCGTACACCGCGGTTGCGCTTGTACTGTATTCCCAGCGCTATCTGCGGCAGCAGCCTGTCCTGATCGGCCAGCGCATCGCCGCTGAGCTTGAGCTTGAGGCCGACGATATCCTGCGTGATCGCCAGTTGCGCCAAGGGTGCCAGACTGCCCTGCAGCTTCTGGCTGGCCAGCGAGATTTCAAAGCGGTCCGCAAAACCGAAAGCCACGCCGGCCGAATCGATCGCGTAGTCCTGCGTGCGCACGCCGGTGGTGTGGACATTGCCGCCGTAACTGTCGCGCGTTCCGTAGCCGGTAATCAGCGCCCAGGGTGTCAGCCCGCCGCCGCCGGCACCTTCGATCTGGCTGGCACCGCCGAGCGCCAGCAACTTGCCCTGGTCAGGCAACGGCCACTGCGCCGCCGCCATGCCGGCGCTGCCCAGCAGCACACCGGCAGCCAGTAAATAACGCCATCGGCGGCCCGCACTGAGCGCTTGTGTTTTCATGGTTTTCATTCCAGATATTGCTTTGATGTAACAGAACAAAGATTATGCCCACTTTCGGCGTACCGGTGGGTAGCGACCTCTCCGCCGTGCCGGATTCTGTCGATTGCTGCCTCAATAGCATGGCGAACGAAAGTCACCGCAATTCGGTGACGGTCACGCGGGAGGTTTCAGCTATGATGTCCGCTGCCATTGTTGGCCACCATCACTATTTGCCGCACACCATGACCGAACTTCCTTGCCATGATGCCTTGCCCGCATCCGCGTTGATTGCCCTGAAGTGACGCCCGCCCATCCGCTGATGATGGAATCGCTGTTGCGACATATGGTTGAACTGACCGGACAGCGCGACCACCACCTGCTGGACGTGGCGGTCATTTCGGCGTTGCAGGAGATGGTTGGTGCCAGTCAGGTCCGGGTGCTTGATATTTTCCGGGTCGGTGACAAGGCGATGATGCGGCCACGCGCGTGGATCATGCATGGCAAGGTGATCGCTATCGATGAGAGCACGGCCCACCAGCACGCCGACACCGAGCTGGAACAGTATCCGGTGCTGGTCGATTGCATTGCCCGACAGGGCGGCCGGGCCGAGGAAACCGGCCCCGACGGCGAACACATTCTGTGGGTACCGATCTGGCAAAACGAGATCGCCACGGCCTGCCTGCAGATCAGCGGCCTCACCGCCGTCGCGCCGGCAACGCTGCATGTGATGGAAGGCATCCTGAGCGTCTACCGCAATTATCAGAACCTGCTCGATTACAGCGAGCGCGATTCACTGACCGGCCTGCTCAACCGCCGCACCTTCGACGAAAAATTCTCGCGCATGGTCGCCTGCAGCACGCCCGCCGATAGCACGCTGGCGAGCACCACCGAGCGGCGTCATCCGAACGATATCGAAGGACAGTGGCTGGCCGTGGTCGACATCGATCACTTCAAGCGCGTCAATGACCAGTTCGGCCATCTGTACGGCGACGAAGTCCTGATCCTGGTGGCCAACCTGCTGCGCTCGTCGTTCCGTACGCAGGACCGGGTGTTCCGCTTCGGTGGCGAAGAATTCGTGATCCTGTTGCGCTCGGTCTCGCTGGCCGATGCCCGCACCGCGTTCGAGCGGCTGCGCGCCAATATCGAAGAACACCACTTTCCGCAACTCGGCACCATCACGGTCAGCATCGGCTTTGTCAGCATCAGTTCATCGACGCCGGTGGTGATCCTCGGTCATGCCGATCAGGCGCTGTATTTCGCCAAGTCCAACGGCCGCAACCAGGTCTGTTTTTATGACGAACTGGTGCTGCGCGGCCAGCTACATTCCGAAGTGATCAATGACCATGTCGAGTTCTTTTTTGATGACCATCCGGGCTGAAGTGCACCTGCGCTAGCGCCCGCATCCGGTTTTTCTCAGGAGACGCGCGACGCTGTGGCTTGCCGCACCGGCAGTGCCAATGTCGCTTCCAGCCCGCCACCGGCCGGATTGGCCAGCACCAGCGTGCCGCCATGGGCCTCGATAATATTGCGGGCAATCGTCAGTCCCAGTCCGGTACCGCCGGTGTCACGCGAACGCGAGGTTTCGAGCCGGAAGAACGGATCGAAGACGGCTTCGAGCTGGTCCGGTGGCAAGCCCGGTCCGGCATCGCGAATACGGATCACGACGCGCTCCTGCTCGCGCACCACCGACACCCGCGCCAGCCGCCCGTACTTGATCGCATTGTCGAGCAGGTTGGTCAGGCAGCGCCGCAGCGCATTCGGTTGCGCCATCACGCGCACGCCGGACGGCCCCAGCAGCTCGACATCCTGGCCGGCATCGGTGGCATCGGCACAGACGCTGTCGATCAGTGAATCCAGATCAAGCCGTTGCAGCGGCTCCTGCGAATCCATGCTGCGCGCCAGTTCCAGCCCTTCGCGCACCATCGACTGCATCACGCCGAGGTCATCGATGAGCTTGGTACGCAATTCGTCGTCGCCGACTTTTTCGAGGCGCAGACGCAAGCGCGTCAGCGGTGTCTGCAAGTCATGCGTGATGGCCGCCAGCATGTGGGTGCGGTGCTGGACCTGACGGCGGATACGCGCCTGCATCGCATTGAAGGCGCTGGCGGCCTGGCGGATTTCGGTCGGACCGGTTTCTGGCAAGGGTGCGCGGTCAAGGTCGCTGCCGAGTGCGCCGGCGGCCTCAGCCAGTTGCCGGATCGGACGCGCCGTCATGCGTGCCACCAGCCAGGCGAGCAAGCCGATCAGCGTCAGGAACAAGGCCAGATAAGCACTCGGCAAACCGAGCGGCGGCTTGTCCTTGCCGCCGCCGGTCGAGCCGCCCGGACGCAATTGCACCCGCAGCAGCTGACCATCGCTGAGACCCACCAGCACCGACTGGCAATCGCCCGGATTGGCGCGCTCGAAACGCGGCAGGCGTGCCAGCCGGGGCTGGCAACCGGTCTGCTGTTTCAGGACGATCTGGCGATGCAAGCCAAGGCGCGACTTGAGCAAATCGACCAGCGCCCCATCACTGCCGCCGAGGGCTTCGAGATCGTCGGCCATGCTGGCAGCGACGCCAAAATTAGTCGCCGTCTGCAGAATCACCGGCCGCACCTCCGGTGCCGCCTGGTCGAGCGCCACCACCAGCTGGACCACGCGCTCGGCGCTGTGATTGAGGCGCATCTGGTTCATCGCCCCTTCCCGCTCGCGCTCGGCCAGCATTGCCGTGACACCGGTCGCCACCAGGATCCCGGCCAGCAGGATCACGAACACCCGGTTGGCAATCGATCCCAGGAAATTTTTCAATGCCGGCTCTCGATCGATACCGTGGCCGACAGCACATAGCCTTCGTTGCGGACGGTCTTGATGATGCGCGGCGTACGGGCGTCGTCGCCGAGTTTCTGGCGCAGCCGGCTGATCTGGATATCGACCGAGCGGTCGAAGGGATCGGCATCGCGGCCGCGCGTCAGCTCCAGCAACTGGTCGCGATTGAGCACCCGGTTCGGATGTTCGAGGAACACCTTGAGCAAGCGGAATTCAGCACCCGACAGCGCCACCACGGTGCCGTCTTCCATCACCAGATGGCGCGCCATCAAATCGAGTCGCCAGGTATCGAACAGCATGCTGTGCGCTTCGCTCAAGGCCATGTTGGGCGGCAGCGCGTTGGTCCGGCGTAGCACGCTGCGGATACGGGCGAACAGTTCGCGCGGCTCGAACGGTTTGGCGAGGTAATCGTCGGCACCCATTTCAAGCCCGAGGATGCGATCCAGCGGTTCGCCGCGTGCGGTCAGCATGATCACCGGCAGGCTCGATTGCGCGCGCAGATTGCGGCACAGCGTCAGGCCGTCTTCGCCGGGCAGGGTCAGGTCGAGTACGACCAGATCGATGCGGGCGGTGTCGAGCATCTTGCGCATCTCGGTGCCATTGCTGGCCGTGAAGGTCCGGAAACCATTGCCGTCGAGGTAATCGGCCAGCAGCGTGCGGATGTCGCGGTCGTCGTCGACGACCAGAATTTGTGTCGGATTTTCCATGCGCTGATTATCACCACCCGCGCGCTGATCGGACAGCGGAATTTGTAGCGCCGGGTGACGCGACGCGGGTGAGACATAGTGCGTTACAAAGCAGCGTGGGCAGACAGCAGCGATGACCAGCGGGGTTGCGCAAGCCGATGCCTTTGTTATGATGAACCGCACCATTCCAATCCACCCGCATCGGAGCAACCGTGACTACCGCAGATAAAATCACTCCTGCCGCGCCCTCATTGCCTGCGGAAACCCAAGCCTACGACGATTGGTTTCGCCGGCAAGTGCAGGCAGCGATCGATGATCCGCGCGCTTGCGTCGACGACGCGTGCGTGCGTCGGGAGTTTGCCGAAAAGCGGGCTGCCCTTCTGCAGCGACTGGCCAAAAAATCCTCTTGAAGTTGCTCTGGAAACCGCTGGCGCTGGAAGATCGCGAACGCATCATGGCCTTCATTGCGCGCGACAATCCGGTCGCAGCGCTCGATCTTGACCTGCTGTTCGAACAGACCGCCGATCTACTGGCATCACATCCCCTGCTCTACAAAACCGGACGTATCCATGGCAGCAGGGAAGCCGTCGTTCATCCGAACTATGTGATGGTGTACACGGTAGCCCCAAAAAAGGTCGTGATACTGCGCATCCTCCACGCGGCACAAAACTGGCCGCCATGACATTGCCCATTGACTGCCGGCGGCAATCACCAAAGGGGATTGCACCCGCCTTGCCTCCATGACCGGTCCGGCTCGCCGATGCCTCGCTATCCGCGCGCTGCCCCATCGGTTATCCTGAGCGCCTTCCGATTACTCCAACCGAGACCAACCATGGCCAATTACGTCTACACGATGAACAAGGTGGGCAAGATCGTCCCGCCGAAGCGCCAGATTCTGAAAGATATTTCGCTGTCCTTTTTCCCGGGCGCCAAAATCGGCGTGCTCGGCCTGAACGGGTCGGGCAAATCGACGCTGCTCAAAATCATGGCCGGCATTGACAAGGACATCATCGGCGACGCCGTGCCGATGCCGGGCCTGAACATCGGTTACCTGCCGCAGGAGCCGCTGCTGGACCCCGAACAGACCGTGCGCCAGGCCGTCGAAAGCGGCCTCGGCGAAGTCTTCGAAGCCAAGGCCAAGCTCGATGCGGTGTATGCCGCCTATGCCGACGAAGACGCCGATTTCGATGCGCTCGCCGCCGAACAGGGCCGGCTTGAAGCGATCATCTCGACCTCGGCCGGCGACAATCCCGAACAGCAACTGGAGATGGCCGCCGATGCCTTGCGCCTGCCGCCGTGGGACGCCAAGATCGGCGTGCTGTCGGGCGGAGAAAAACGCCGCGTCGCGCTGTGCCGGTTGCTGCTCTCCAAACCCGACATGCTGCTGCTCGACGAACCGACCAACCATCTGGATGCGGAATCGGTCGACTGGCTCGAA
>AEPR01000322.1 GCA_000195205.2 Oxalobacteraceae bacterium IMCC9480
CCGCTGGTGTCACCGCTGGTGACGCCGGACCTGTATCTGGGCATCCTGTTCGTCTGCGTGTTGCCGTCGACGGTGCAATCGTCGATCGCGTTCACGTCGGTGGCGCGCGGCAATTTACCGGCAGCGGTGGTGGCGGCATCGGCATCGAACCTGCTGGGAATTTTCCTTACGCCGGTGCTGGTCGGGCTGGTCGTGGTCGCGCACAGCGGCGGGCTGGCTTCGTTCGATGCGATCCGCAATATCGCGCTGCAATTACTGCTGCCGTTTATCGCCGGCCAGGTCTGCCGGCGCTGGATAGGCGGCTGGGTTGACAGTCATAAATCGCTGCTGAAGTTGGTCGATCAAGGCTCGATTTTGCTGGTGGTGTACACGGCCTTCAGCGAAGCGGTCAACCAGGGTTTGTGGCAGCAATTGCCTAGCCATTCGCTACTCGGTTTGCTGCTCATTGATGCGCTGTTGCTTGGTCTGATCATGCTGATTGCGACCTACGGCAGCCGCTGGCTCGGCTTCAACAAGGAAGATGAAATCACCATCGTCTTTTGCGGGTCGAAGAAAAGTCTGGCCAGTGGCATCCCGATGGCCAAGATCCTCTTTGCCGGTCATGCGCTGGGGGCGGTGGTGCTGCCGCTGATGCTGTTTCATCAGCTACAGCTGATGGTGTGTGCGGTTTTGGCGCAACGGTATGCCCGTCGCGCACAAATATAACGTGTTGCACTGACGTTTTTGTAGCCAAAACTCAGATCGCGACGCCTAACGAGCACAGTTACAAAAAAGTCTGCCTCCGTCAAAACCACTTTTTCTAAAACGGCGGCAGGCCATGCTATTTTTTTTCCGGGACAAATTTACTTTGTCTTTTTTTTGTACTGGAGAAAATTTATGCCTACAAGAAATTTCCGGGCCACCATTGCCTTCTCGGCCCTTTTGCTTGGTGCATGCGGTGACGGACTCACTCCGGGGGCTGTCGGTAGTGTCGGTTCCGGCGATCCACCCGGCACCGCGCCGGCGCCAGTGCCGATCACCGTGGCGGCACTGCCGACCGATGCCCAGGCTGCACGTTTCCTCGGCCAGGCCTCGTTCGGTGCCAACAGCACCACCATCAGCAAAGTCATGACCAGCGGTACCAGCGCCTGGATCAACGAACAGTTTTCCCTCCCCCAAACTTCCCATCGAGATACGCTCAACGGCATCAAGGCCGGACTGGGAGCGGGCGCTGCGCTCAACGAAAACAATTTCTACGAGTCCTTCTGGAAGCAGGCCATCGAAGGCGAAGACCAGTTACGACAGAGAAGCTCTTACGCGCTCTCGCAGATCTTCGTGATCTCGCTGCAGGAAAGCGATATTGGCGACCATCCCATCCTCGCTGCCAGTTACCTCGACATGCTGGGCGCGAACGTGTTCGGCAATTTCCGCACCTTGCTCGAAAACGTTTCGCTGCATCCGGCGATGGGTACTTATCTGAGCTCCCTGCGTAACCAGAAAGAATCGGAAACGCGCGAACCCGACCAGAACTATGCCCGTGAAATCATGCAGCTGATGTCGATTGGCCTGGTCGAACTCAATCCGGATGGCAGTCAGAAAAAGGTCAACGGTGCGACAGTCGAGACCTATAACAGTGCCGACATCAGCGGCTTGGCCAAGGTGTTCACCGGCTGGAGCTGGTATGGCCCCGACAAGTCCCGCAATCGTTTCTTTGGCGGCCAAGCCGACCCCGACCGCGAATGGCGGCCTATGCAAAGCTATCCGCAATATCACTCGACCTCCGTCAAGAATTTCCTGGGTACCAGCGTACCGGCACAGGGAAGCGCCGACCCCGAAGCCAGCCTGAAAGTCGCCCTCGACCGCTTGTTCATGCATCCGAATGTCGGTCCATTCATTGGCCGGCAATTGATCCAGCGACTCGTCACCAGCAATCCCAGCCCGGCCTATGTGGGCAGGGTGGCGGCCGCCTTTGCCGACAACGGGCAGGGCGTGCGGGGTGACATGAAAGCCATGATCCGCGCCATCCTGCTCGACCCGGAAGCCAGCAGCGACAGCAAGGTCGCCGCCGTCGATACCGGCAAGTTGCGTGAACCGGTATTGCGGATGGCGGGCTGGATGCGGGCCTTCGGCGCGCGCTCGGCGTCGGGACGGTTTTTGATCGGGAACACGGACGATCCGCTGGATTCGATCGGCCAGACACCACTGCGGGCACCCTCGGTGTTCAATTTTTACCGGCCCGGTTATGTACCGCCGAACACCGCGATCGCCAACGCCAACCTGGTGGCACCCGAGATGCAGATCACCGGCGACACCACGGTAGTCGGTTACCTCAACACGATGCACGATGCGGTCTCGCAAGGGATCGGCAATGCCAACGACATCAAGAGTGATTACGCCACTGAAATCAATCTGGCAGAGTCGCCCGACAAGCTTGTTGACCGCGTCAATTTGCTGTTGCTGGCCAATCAGATGAGTCCCGCCTTGCGCACCCAGATCCTGGCTGCCGTCAATTCGGTAACCGTCCCGGCCACCAATGCCACCGCTGCTGCCACCGCCAGAAAGAATCGCGTCTGGCTGTCGGTTTTCCTGGCGCTTGCGTCCCCTGAATACCTTGTCCAGAAATAACCCGGAGTTCCTGATGACGAATAAAACTCAGATGAATCACCTCTGTGCATCACGTCGCGCCTTCTTGCGCACGGCGTCACTGCTTTCGCTGGCCGGTACTGCCGCCACGCCGTTCGCCTTGAACCTGGCGACCATCGGTGCGGCTGCCGCGCAAACCGCGCCGTCCGATTACAAGGCACTGGTGTGCCTGTTCATGAACGGCGGCAATGACAGCTTCAATACCGTGCTGGCGACCGATCCGACCTCCTGGGCCGAGTATCTGCGCCTGCGCGGTTCTGCCGACAATGGCGCGATTGCGTTGCCGGCTGTTGGCAGCGCCGGCGGTGTCTTGCCTATCGTGCCAAAGACGGCACAGGCCGGACGCAGCTTTGCGCTGCATCCGAACCTGCCTGAGCTCAAGGGCCTGTTTGATGCCGGCCGCGTTGCCGTGGTGTCCAATGTCGGACCACTGGTGGTGCCGGCCACGCGCGAGCAGTATCTGGCGCGCAGCGTGCCATTGCCACAAAAGCTGTTCTCGCATAACGATCAGCAATCGCTCTGGCAATCGTCGATGCCCGAGGGTGCCCGATCCGGCTGGGGCGGTCGCATGGGAGACCTGGTGGTAGCGGCCAATTCGACGCCGATCTTCACGGCCATCTCGGTCTCGGGCAATGCGACTTTCCTGTCCGGCCAGACCATCAACCAGTACCAGATCACCGGTGCCGGCGCGGTGCCGATCGACGGCCTCAGTGGTTCGCTGTTCGGGTCCAGTCCGGCCGCCAATCCGCTGCAAGCCATCATCAGCGGCGATCGCAGCAACCTGTTCGAAAAAGAACATGCTGCCATCGTGCGGCGTTCAATTGCTGCACAGAGTTTGCTGGCCACCGGGCTGGTACCGGCCGGCGCGGCCGGCATTCCCAATCCGACGCAGTACAACAGTACGCGGCGGGGCGGGCTGGCGACTAATTCACTGGCGGTGCAATTGCAAACGGTGGCGCGCGTCATTGCCAGTCGCGGTGCGCTCGGGGCCAAACGGCAAGTATTTTTTGTCAATATCGGGGGCTTCGACACGCATGATGATCAGCTGGCACGGCATGCCGATCTGATGGCGCGCGTGAGTCACGCGATGGCGTATTTCGATGGCGTGCTCGGCAATCTGCAGGGTGCCAACCTGCGCAATCAGGTCACCTTGTTCACGGCGTCCGACTTCGGGCGCACTTTCACCAGCAATGGCGATGGCACTGACCATGGCTGGGGTGGACACCACTTCGTCATGGGCGGTGCAGTGCGCGGGCAGGATATCGTCGGTGCGATTCCGGTGACCGGTCTTGGTCACGCCCAGGAGGTGGGTGGCGGCAGCCTGCTGCCGCAATTTTCGGTCGATCAGTACGGTGCGACGCTGGCCAGCTGGTTTGGCCTCAGCCCCACGCAGGTCGCCGGGGTATTCCCTGGTATCGCCAACTTCACCAACAAGAACCTCGGCTTCATGACCTGACCTGCGGCCACCGCAAGAGCGTCAGGAGATCGACGCCAGCGGCAAATTGAGCAGCAGGTTTTGCGGCTTGATGCGCAGCACGTCCTTGCCATCCATCGCACAGGCAAGGTACACCGGCCGGCCGGCAACGTCCGGCCGGACCAGTGAGCGATCGGCAAACGTCATCCTGAACAGTGACAGGATGCGCCGGTTGCGCGTTGCATCAAGCGCCTTGCCCTGATACAGGTCGTTCAGGATGGCTGTGGCCTGCGCATCGAGTCCGATGTGCCAGGCCCATTTTTTGTCTTCGATCCGGGGCACCGGTTCGACTGTCACGCCAACGCCGAAAAAATGTTGCACCCAGCGTTCGATCAGCCGGCACAAGGCCGCCAGCGCCGGCCGATCCTGCCCGAATGCCAGCACCGTATCGTGGGCTTCATCGCGTTGCCAGTAGCGCGCCGCATTGCCTTGTTCCAGCACATCCAGATCGACCCGGCGCGGCTTGGTTTTGGATTCGACCAGCAAGCGGCCGAGGTCGCCGTAGTTGCTGCCGGACTCATGCATTTCGACGGTGGCGGCATCGGCCAGCATGATCGCGCCGTCTTCCAGCGCCACTTTCTGCGGCCTGAAAAACAGTTCGGCGGTGCGCGCCAGTACCGCATCATCGGTGCCGGCTAGCATGCCGCGCAGGATCAGTTGCGCCAGCTGGTCGATGAACAGCGGCGGCACTGTCACATCGCCCGAGCGGAAGATGTCGAAGTAGGCCGCTTCCAGCGTCGGTGCAGCCAGCAGGCGATCGCGAAACGCCAGCATCACGCCATAGTTTTCACGCGCGTCGGGGTCGAGCAGTGCCGCCAGTTCGGCTGCCGGCACGGGCCGTCGCGGCGCTGCCAGCAGTGCCTGATGCAGCACCAGTTCGGCCGGACAGGATTCCGGTACCGGCGCGACTTCCGGGCGCAGCCACCAGGCGTGCAGCAGCGCGTCGCTGGCAATGAGTTTGCCGTCGCCGTCGCGTTCGGTCAGGTTGAAGCCGGAGTGGGGCCAGAAATCATGCATGGGTCGGGGCGCAATACGCGTGTCGAAAGCCGCGAGTATCCCACACCGGGCCGCGCCGCCGCGGGCATCGATGAAGAACTTTCAACCAGAGCACTGCGCATCGCGCGTACATTAACGCCTTGTCCAACCTTTCCGGCCTCATCCCATGATTACGAACATTGAAGACCTGCGTGTCCTTGCCGAGCGCCGCGTACCGCGCATGTTTTACGACTATGCCGATTCCGGCTCCTGGAGCGAAACCACGTATCGCGCCAACGTCAGCGATTTCAATGACCTGAAATTTCGCCAGCGGGTCGCTATCAACATGGAAAACCGCTCGCTGAAAACCACGATGGCAGGGCAGGACGCGGCGATGCCGGTGGCCATTGCACCGTGCGGCATGACCGGCATGCAGCGTGCCGATGGCGAGATCCTGGCCGCGCGTGCCGCCGAACAGTTCGGCGTGCCGTTCACGCTGTCGACGATGAGCATTGCCTCGATCGAGGATGTCGCGGCCAATACCAGCAAGCCGTTCTGGTTCCAGCTCTACGTGATGAAGGACCGGGGTTTTGTCAATGACCTGATCGACCGCGCCAAGGCCGCAAAGTGCTCGGCACTGGTGCTGACGCTGGACCTGCAAATCCTCGGGCAGCGTCACAAGGATTTAAAGAACGGCTTGTCGGCACCACCGAAACTGACCCTGCCGAACATCGTCAACATGATGACCAAGCCGGGCTGGTGCATGGGCATGCTGGGCACCAAGCGGCGCACCTTCGGCAACATCGTCGGCCACGTCAAGGGCGTCGAAAACATGTCGTCGCTGTCGGCCTGGACCGCGCAGCAATTTGATCCTGCGCTGTCATGGGATGACGTCCAGTGGATCAAGGACAAATGGGGCGGCAAGCTGATCCTGAAAGGCATCATGGATCCCGAAGATGCCCAGCTGGCCATGCGCAGCGGTGCCGATGCACTGATCGTCTCTAACCACGGTGGTCGCCAGCTTGATGGTGCGGCCTCGTCGATCGCCGCCTTGCCGGGCGTGATCGAAGCTGTCGGTGATGGCATCGAAGTGCACATGGATGGCGGCGTGCGTTCGGGGCAGGATGTGCTGCGGGCTGTGGCGCTGGGTGCACGTGGTGTGTATATCGGCCGGCCTGTGCTGTACGGCTTGGGTGCCATGGGGGGCGAGGGCGTCAGCAAATGCCTGGAGCTGATTCACAAGGAGCTCGATATCACGATGGCTTTGTGTGGTCAGACCGATATCCGCAAAGTCGGACGGCAGATATTGTTGCCGCGCAGCTGAGTCCTCCCCGTTCCGTGTCTTTTTGAAAAACCGTGTTGTGGCTGACGCGGTTTTTTTTCGTCCGGATTTCAGTTCGACGCTGGGGAAAAATGAAGCGGGGATCCGCTCGTAAAAACTAGAAACTACCGGAAGTAAAGTAAAAAACAGTAATTGTGAAAAAGAAATATTGCATGCAAAAGGATTTTTATAAGGCTAATATCGGCTCCGCTACATTGAGTTACAAATTCCAGATAACCTTTCGCAGAAAAAATTTTTCCAGGGGTGATGTGATGAAATTGACAAAGATGGCCGTGGCTTGTTCGTTGGCGATGACATTAGTAGCTTGTGGTGGCGGCGGTAGCAGCAGTTCGTCCAACAATGGCGGCACGACAGTCGCGGCAACGCGAACACTGGAAGGCGTGGCCGCAAAAGGCTTGATCAAGAACGGAGTCGTGAAGGTGTATGTCTACGGGGCAGATGGCGTCAAATCGGCCACACCCCTGGTCGAAAGTCGCACCTCATCGGTCGATGGCAGTTACTCCGTCAGCCTGGGTAGCAATGTGGGTCTGTTCACCGTCGAAGTCAGCGCCGACAGCGCCACGACGATGGCCGATGAATTCCTCGGTGATATCGCCATGCCGGTGGGCATGACCCTGCGTAGCCTGGTGCAGCTCGATAGCGCCGCCAGCACGACTGTCAAGGGTTACGTCACTCCATTTTCCGAAATGCTGGTCAGCGCAGCGGCCAGTGCCACCGGCGGGC
>AEPR01000321.1 GCA_000195205.2 Oxalobacteraceae bacterium IMCC9480
TGCCGAAGTGCTGGTGCGCTGGCAGCATCCCCGTCGCGGCATCGTGCCGCCGGTCGAGTTCATCCCGCTGGCCGAACAAACCGGCCTGATCCTGCCGCTCGGACAATGGGTGCTCGAGACCGCCTGCCGCCAGCTGGTCGCCTGGACCGGCCAGCCGGCCATGGCGTCCTTGACGATCGCCGTCAATGTCAGTGCCTGCCAGGTCCAGCGGCCCGATTTTGTTGCGCAAGTGCTCGCCGTGATCGCGCGCACCGGTGCCAACCCGCAGTTGCTGAAGCTGGAAATCACCGAGAGCCTGCTGCTGACCGACGTCGAAGACATCATCCTCAAAATGAGCGCACTGCAAGCCCATGGCTTCAGTTTTTCGCTGGATGATTTTGGCACCGGTTATTCATCGCTGTCGTACCTGAAGCGGCTGCCGCTCGACCAGCTGAAGATAGACCGTTCGTTCGTGCGCGACGTGCTGAGCGATCCGAATGACGCCGCCATCGTGCGCACCATCCTCGCGCTGGGCCACAGCCTCGGGCTGTCGGTGATTGCCGAAGGGGTAGAAACCGAAGCCCAATGCGATTTTCTGGCCGACCTGGATTGCCATGCCTATCAGGGATTCCTGTTCAGCCGGCCGCTGCCGCTGGCGCAATTCGAGGAGCTGGCGGCGCAGCAGGAGGTCGCCGTGGCGGCGCTCGACTGAACCTGGCGTGACGTGAAATGGTGGCATCGGCGGTACTTGCGGTTGCCGCAACGGCCTTGTGTGCTTTACGTTTATGATACGCACCGGCCGCGCCCGCAGCCCCCTAATCTCACGAATCCCGCCTCATGTTCCAGCTCCCCAAAACCGCCACCGCCCCATTCTGTCCCTCCGAAGTCGCCGGTACGGTCTTCGTCGCCAGCACCGACTCGCTCTGGAAAAAAATCTCCCGCTTCGCCGGTCCCGGCCTGCTAATCTCGGTCGGCTACATGGATCCCGGCAACTGGGCCACCGCCATCAACGCCGGCTCGGTGTATGGCTACAGCCTGCTATTCGTGGTGGTGCTCTCCAGCCTGGCGGCGATGGTGCTGCAATGCCTGAGCCTGCGGCTCGGTATCGCCAGCGGCAAGGACCTGGCGGTGCTGTGCCGCGAACACTATTCCCCGCCGGTCGCTTTCGTGCTGTGGATACTGGCAGAGATCGCCATCATTGCCTGCGATCTGGCCGAGGTGCTCGGCTGCGCGCTGGCGTTCAAGCTGCTGATCAATGTGTCGCTGCCGGTCGGGGTCTTGCTGACCGCCTTCGATACGCTGCTGATCCTCGGCCTCAAGGGCAAGGGATTCCGTCAGGTCGAAGCCATCGTGCTGGCGCTGATCCTGACGATTGCCGGCTGCCTGTTCACGCAGCTGGTGTTCATCAATCCCGACTGGCAAGCGGTGCTGCACGGTGCCATCCCGTCGATCGATGCGCTGTCGACCAGCGATGCTTTGTACCTGGCCATCGGCATCCTCGGTGCCACCGTGATGCCGCACAACCTGTATCTGCATTCATCGATCGTGCAGACCCGGCGCGTCGCCAAGGATCACGAAAGCCAGCGCCAGGCAATCCGTTTTGCCAGCCTCGACACGGTGGTGTCACTGATGCTGGCGCTGCTGGTCAATGGCGCGATCCTGGTGCTGGCGGCGGCCGCCTTCCATGCCACCGGCAATACTTCAGTGACCGAGATCGACCAGGCCTATCACCTGCTCGACCCGATTGCCGGTACCGCAGCGGCCGGCATCCTGTTCGGTTTGGGCCTGCTCGCAGCGGGCCAGAGTTCGACCTTCACCGGCACGATTGCCGGCCAGGTCATCATGGAAGGCTTCCTGAAACTCAAGATCGCCTGCTGGAAACGGCGCGTCATCACGCGTGGTCTGGCGCTGGTGCCGGCCTTCATCGGCGTGATCGTGTTGGGCGAAAACTCGGTCGGGCGCTTGCTGGTGCTGAGTCAGGTGGTGCTCAGCATGCAGCTGCCGTTCGTGATGTATCCGCTGTTGCGGCTCACCGGGCGGGTCGACGTGATGGGAAAGTTTGTCAATGCGGGGTGGCTGAAGGTGCTGGCATGGTCGCTCTTTGCGGTGATCTCGGCGGCCAATGTGTGGCTGGTGTTGCAGGCGTTCGGAGTGGGCTGACGGCGGTGCTCCGGATGATGGTGCAATGCCCTGCGGTTATTGCACC
>AEPR01000320.1 GCA_000195205.2 Oxalobacteraceae bacterium IMCC9480
TGGTCATTTTTCCGGGCGCGGTCTGGAACACGGTTTCGGGCGTGATGTGGTGGGTATCGAGCGACAGTGCCACCGTGAACGGCTTGAGCGTCGAACCGGGTTCGAAGGTATCGGTCAGCACGCGGTTGCGCAACTGCGCACCGGTCAGCACCGAGCGGTCGTTCGGGTTGTAGGTCGGCAGGTTGACCAGCGCCAGCACCTCGCCGGTCTTGACGTCGAGCACGACTGCACCGCCGGCCTTGGCCTTGGATTTCTCGACGACTTCCTTGAGATGGGTGTAAGCGATGTACTGGATCTTGCTGTCGATCGACAAGGTCAGGTCCTTGCCGTCATGCGGTTCGCGGATCGAGCCGATGTCCTCGACGATACGGCCGAGCCGGTCCTTGATGACGCGCCGGCTGCCGAGCGTGCCTGCCAGGGTTTTTTGCGACGACAGTTCCATGCCGTCCTGGCCGGCATCTTCGACATTGGTGAATCCGACCACGTGGGCCATGACTTCGCCTTCGGGATAGAAACGCTTGTATTCCTTGCGCGTTTCGATGCCATCGATATCGAGTTCGGCAATCTTGTCGGTGGTGTCTTTTTCAACCTGGCGTTTCAGATACACAAAGTTGCGATCCGAATCGAGCTTGCGACTGAGTTCTGCATCGGTCATTTCAAGCAACTTGGCCAGTTGCTGCAGCTTGGCTTTCGGCGCTTTCTGGACATCGTCCGGAATCGCCCAGATCGCCTTGACCGGCACCGACGAGGCCAGCACATTGCCATTGCGATCCGTGATCTTGCCGCGCGTGGCAGGCAGTTCGAGGGTGCGGGCGTAGCGTGATTCGCCCTGCTTTTGCAGGAAGTCGGTCGAAATTCCTTGCAGCCACAAGGCCCGACCGGCCAGCGTGACAAAGGCCGCAAACAACACGAACAGCACGATGCGCGAACGCCATACCGACAGCTTCACGGCCAGCACCGGACTGGCCGAAAACGGCACGCCCTTGGCAGCCGCAACGCGGGCTCCGGCGGCACTGTTGCGCGATGGCGGACGGGTCATTTGGCGTCCGTGGTCAGGTACTGGATGCGCGCCGGCGTCAGCGCCACCATGTTCAGGTCACGGCGGGCGCTCGCTTCGATGCGGACATGCTTGCCGAGCGTGGACTGGTCCAGCTGCAGTTGCGACCATTCGATATCGAGCTGACGCGCCAGTGACTGGGCGCGTTCGAGTTCGATGAACAGCCGCCGCGCCTGATATTGGGCGTTCACCAGCAGCAGTGCGCACAGCACCAGCAGGATGGTCAAGCCCAAGCTCAAGCGTCCGGTCATGGCGTCCCCGCTGCCGGCAGGCGTTGAGCCACGCGCATCACCGCCGAGCGCGAGCGCGGATTGCCGGCGACCTCTTCGGTGGATGGCTTGGCCTTCGAAATCAGGATCATTTCGGGCTGCGGCAGGTCGACGGCGCGAATCGGCAGGCGCCGGTCCGGTTGCTCGACATGGGCCTTCGATGCCATGAAGCGTTTGACGATACGGTCTTCCAGCGAATGGAAGCTGATCACGACCAGCCGGCCGTGCGGTGCCAGTCGCGCATAGGCTTGCTGCAAGCCTATTTCGAGTTCTTCAAGTTCCTGATTGATGTAAATCCGGATAGCCTGAAAGGTACGAGTAGCCGGGTCCTTGCCTTTTTCGCGGGTTTTGACGGTGCGTGCCACGATCTGGGCAAGCTGTCGTGTGCTTGAAATTGGCTCGATTGTCCGGCTAGCAGCAATCGCCTTTGCAATCTGAAAAGCAAACCGTTCTTCCCCATAATTGCGTATCACTTTCTCGATGTTTTGTTCGGTTTCGGTGGCAAGCCATTCGGCCGCAGACAAGCCGCGGGTGGTATCCATGCGCATGTCGAGCGGACCATCGGCGCGAAAGCTGAACCCGCGCGCCGCGTCATCGACCTGCGGTGATGAGATGCCGAGGTCCAGCAGGACGCCATCGACAAGCCCGACGCCGCGCGCGGACAAGGCCAGGTCGAGCGTGGCGAAGCTGTCGTGGACGATGTCAAAGCGGGGGTCGGCGATCTCGCCGGCAGACGCAATAGCTTGCGGATCCTTGTCAAAGGCAATCAGGCGACCGCCTGCGCCCAGCGCAGACAGGATGCGGCGGCTGTGACCGCCACGGCCAAAGGTACCGTCGAGGTAAATGCCGTCGGTGCGCGCGCCTTGCAGCGCAAGTGCTTCGACGGCTTCTTCCAGCAGGACGGTACGGTGCAGGAACTCGGGTGCCACGGATAAAGTATTCACGGGGCTCAGAAAGAAAAATTACTCAACACATCAGGCATGCCGGTGGCAATTGCCGCGGCTTCACTCTCGGCCAGCTTGGCCGCATCCCAGATTTCGAAATGACTTCCCATCCCGAGCAGCATCACGTCGCGCGACAGGCCGACTGCAGTGCGCAATTCCGGCGCGATCAGGATGCGTCCGGTGGAATCCATTTCGACATCGGAGGCATTGCCCAGAAAAATACGCTGCCACGCGCGCGCCGACATCGGCCAGGCGGCGATCTGCTCGCGGTGGGACTCCCACACGGGACGGGGAAAGAACAACAGGCAGCCATGGGGATGCTTGGTCAGCGTGATGTGGCCCTCGCACTGCAATGCCAGCGCGTCGCGATGCCGGGCGGGGATAGACATCCGCCCTTTCGCATCGAGATTTAGTGCTGACGCCCCTTGAAACACCGTGGATTCCCCTTGGACTCTGATTTCCTTGCCGTTTATTGCGAAAAAGAAAGTTAGGACGTCTTGGTTTTATCCCACAAAACTGCACTTTTTCACACTGAACTCCACTTTAGTGGATGCTGAATTTTCGGTCAAGTAATTACGAATTCCGAAAACAATGTTTTTTCCAATGAAGTCAACGACTTAGCGAGTTTGCTTGATGCAATACTCAAATAGTTAAGCCTTCAAAATGAAGGACTTATGAGTGATAGTGAAGGTTGCGCCTGAGCTGTTTTGGGTAAATTTCAAGAGCAACGGTTACAAAAGAAATTTCAGAGGATGCCAAGGACACGACATCCGGGTCACTGAGCAGAAAGATTCCCCTCGGAATTTAATAATAAAAAGAAAAATTCAGTGTCAGTTTGTGGAAACCGGTTGTGAACGAGTCGGTAGCAACCAGAATTATTATGCCAACCATTCCACTATCAGCAACAGTGAGTTGTGTTTAATCGGCTTTTTTGCGGATACAGCAATGTATAAACTCTGTTCCATCGATGAGCACAGAGCGCCACTGGATGCGACTCACCGAGGCGCAAGGTGCAGGCAATAGCCCCACCCGGAAGCGCAAGGCAAATAATCATCTGCAAAATAACTAGCTAACTCACTTGGAGAAACACCATGAATGTCAAAAAATTAATCGCCGCCGTTGCCGTCTTTGCTGCTGCAGGATCCGTCTTTGCCGGTGACCTGATGCCTTTCACCGAAATGGACAACTTCCAGTCAACCCGCACCCGGGCAGACGTCCGTGCCGAAACGATGCGCAACCGCGACCAGATCGCGCTCGCCCATGGCGACATCGGCGCTTTCGAGCAGCCGGCTGCCACCAGCACACGCACCCGTCTTGCCGTGCGCAAGGAAGCGATCGAATCAGTTCGCAACCATCGCGCCGTTGGCCACAACGACATCGGTGGCTAATTGAAATCACCGCAGCGCCAATAAAAAACGCCACTGAAAAGTGGCGTTTTTTTATGTGGCTGAGATTTAGTGGAGAAATCGTCCGGTACCAAACAAGCCGATCAGCCCGATCAGAATCAAATAGATCGCGACGATGTAGTTCAGCAGCCTTGGCATGACCAGGATCAGAATCCCGGCGATCAGTGACACCAGGGGGGCGAGCGTGAGATTGATGTTCATTAGTAGCTCTTTCGGGGGTTGGATTAGTGACCCGAAGATACGTGAACCTTCGGCGTCCTGCCGTGCGGCAGCGTACATACCCGAAAATCGCCTACCTCAACAACGCTTGTGTGGCGACGGCAAGACATTGCCAGGAATCGTTCCAGCAAAGTGATGACAGAAAAAGTGAAGCAAGCCGATAGGCCGGATTCTGTTACGACTCCCGGGCAAGCCCGTTCGTTATGACAGCCATTCCTCTAGGCCGTGAATTACTCCACGGCTCAAGCTTTCTACCCGCACGCTCCGCGAGTCACATCAACGCGTGCCTATTTGAAATTGCTCCGGGTGGAGGTTACCGCGTTTCACCGTAACTAAATACGCTCGTCTCTGTGGCCCTATTCCTCGCCTCACGGCGGACGGCCATTAACCGTCACCCTACTCTATGGAGTCCGGACCTTCCTCCCGTCTTTGCCACGACCGAAATCGTGACATCAACCAGCGACTGTCTGGCTTGCTTCGGGGCGCATTGTATCTGATTGTTGGTGTTTCTCGAAATGCAATGGAGATCGCCTCATTGCCAGCTATGTTCGGCAGCGAACATAGCAAGAGAGATTTCCGCCAGCTTTACCTTCAGCGGGCCGTGTACGGTCAACGAATGCCAGCATGATGCGTTTGTGTTGCACCAATTGAACTCTGTCGGGTTCCGGTCTTGCTATACGGAGGCCGGAAACCAGTTGGGTAATTCCCTCATTGTTTGTCACTTGTATGTTCCAACCTGGAAAATCAAAATGAAAAAAGCACTTCTGTTGTTAGCGCTCGTTCAAGGCATCGCCCTCTCGGCCCATGCGCAGACTGCAACACCGATGGATGGCAGCAAGACACGAACTGAAGTAAAAGCGGAGACCAAAGCGGCCAACAAGGCCGGCGAATTGAATACGGGTGGTAACGTCGGCGTTACCAATCCTGCCGCAGACGTCGCGGGTACGAAAGTGCGTGCTGATGTCAAAGCCGAAGCCAAGGCCGCCAACAAGGCAGGTGAATTGAAGGGTGGCAACGTTACACCGATGGCACCCGTACCGAAAAGTGCGGTCCCGGCAGGCGGAAAAAGCCGGACAGAAGTCAAAGCTGAAGCCAGGGCGGCCAACAAGGCGGGCGAGCTCAGCGATGGCAATATCGGCGCGCTACCAGCTCCCGTCGTCAAGAAAGCCGTCAAGCCTGCCGGCGACGCGACAGCCAAGTAAGCTTCCGGACCGTCACCACGCAGGTGGTGACGGCGCGGAACAAACCCGCACCGGCACGCAAGTGTCCGTGCGGGTTTTTTATTTTTCTTGTTGATGCGTGATAGACGGAACCCGCTGGCTGACTGACACCACTGAACCGGACCAAACGGCTCGTATCGTGCAAGCCGCGACTACTTTCAGTGAAGATTGCCATGAGAATTTCTGCCGTTCGCTCCGTCCTGACTTCGCCTGTTCCTGTTTCGGACAGAATGCTGATCGATACCGCCCAGGCCGCGTCGCGGTCTGATCCGCTCTCGCGCGTGAAGCCCCTGACAAGTCCTGGCGAGCGCCAGCCCGGTCTGCGCATGAACGATGGATCGCCCATGAAATCGTTCCTGCTGGCGCAGATGTCGATCAGAAACCAGTCCCAAGATCAGCGCATCCAGGCCCCCGTTCAATACGCACCTGAGCGCAACGCCAACAGACAAGGCATGCCCGTACTGGCCCTTGCCGCATCAGCACCCATCGCACCTCGCTCGCAGGGACAGAGCAACCAGGTCCGATTCATGCTGCTGTATGCCGGCGACGAACTTCCGGAACCAATGCCGCACAAGCGCAAACCATTTAGCGTCAATGTGAAAAAACCGGTCTTGCC
This sequence comes from Oxalobacteraceae bacterium IMCC9480, assembly GCA_000195205.2. Classification (GTDB taxonomy): domain Bacteria; phylum Pseudomonadota; class Gammaproteobacteria; order Burkholderiales; family Burkholderiaceae_D; genus Actimicrobium. The sequence continues at coordinate 5,732 of AEPR01000320.1, forward strand.
AATACCCCGACGACGCAGCGAAACCCACCGCCGTAGCGCGACCGACCCAAACAGCCAGATGGAATTTGATCACGAGCCGAAAGTAGCAAACAAAAACCAGATGGAAGACTCCGTCACCGGCAGCATTTCGCCCTACGTGACGGTCCCGATAGGCGACCCGCTACCGCTGTCCAAAGCGTCGGCAACGCTGTCACGCCAGGACTTCCTTCGCCGCAATCCGGCAGGCACGCTGCGATAGCGAGTTACCAGCGCTCAGCGACCCGCGACCAGCGCACCATAGCGCGCCAGCACGGCGGGCATGCCAAGTTCGAGGCATTCAACAATCAGCGCATGCCCGATCGATACTTCGAGAATGTCGGGAATGCTCAGGAAGTCCGCCAGATTTTCAAGACTCAAGTCATGCCCGGCATTGACGCCCAGCCCGGCTTCTCCGGCGAGTGCCGCCGCGACCCGGAATTGTTCCAGCACCTGTGCTGACCGGGCGCTACCGAATGTTTCTGCATACGGCTCGGTATAAAGTTCAACCCGCTGCGCACCCAGCTCACGGGCCAGCGGCAGCAACGGATTATTCACATCGACAAACAGGCTGACCCGGATACCGTCGTCGTTCAGTGCAGCAATCACCGGACGCAACATGCCGGCGTCACGCACCAGATCCCAGCCATGGTCGGAAGTGAGCTGGTCCGGACTATCCGGCACCAGCGTGCATTGTGCCGGGCGAGCGCGTCGCACGACCTCGATGAACTCTGCAGTGGGATAGCCTTCGACATTGAGCTCCTTGCCATGCGCCGATGTCACGGCGTGCAATTCGGCGACATCCGCATAGCGGGCATGGCGCTGGTCGGGCCGCGGATGCAGCGTGATGCCGTCGGCACCGAGTTGCAGGAAGCGCTCGGCAAATGCACATACATCCGGATAATTGCGGCCACGCGAATTGCGCAGCAGGGCGATCTTGTTGATGTTCACGGATAGCTGGGTCATGCGGAAACTCACTTCTCGTCAAGCGTGGGTAAAACGCGCCTACATCGCGTCAAGCCGACAGGGTAACAGCCCTGCTCAGGAAGGACTCGCCGCCACCACGCAATTGCGTCCGGCATGCTTGGCCTGATACAGCGCCGCGTCAGCGCTACGCAGCAGCGAACCGGCATCGGCGTGGCCACCCGCCTCGGCCACGCCGGCAGAAAACGTCGCGTTGAACTCGGCCCCGTCGGCGCTTTGCCGGATCTGCGCAAAGGCGACGCCAATATCGGCTAGCACCGCA
>AEPR01000319.1 GCA_000195205.2 Oxalobacteraceae bacterium IMCC9480
ATAACCGAAGGGCATTGCACCGAATGGACTGCCCCCTGCGCCAAACCTGTCGGCACGCCATGCCCCGGGATCGATTGCGTTGCCACCAAGAATCAACGTAGTATCAAAACCAAAGGTGACAATCGATCGATGACTTCGACCGCGCCGCATTGCGCCCGGTTGTGCCCGACAACTGTGTTCAGAGGAAAACCATGCTGTCTTCCCCGCGCCGCTTTTCCCTTCCCTTCATGCTCGTCCGTTATTTCCTGTTGCTATTGAGTTGCCTGCTTGCCGGATCGGCCAGCGCCGCGCTGAAGGACGACTACCTCATACCGGAGCAGGCGTTTGTCTTTTCTGCCCGCGCCATCGATAGCCGTTCTGTTGCCTTGCACTGGGAAATCGCGCCCGGCTACCACCTCTATCGCGAGCGAATCAGCATTGCATCCCCATCCGCGCAGGCGCAGTGGTCGCCGTTATCGCTGCCTGCCGGGACAGACCGGTTCGATCCGAACTTCAACAAGACCATGGCGATCTACGAAAAATCGCTCGACCTTGAAGTGCATTTCAAAAGTGGAATGGCGTCGCTGCCGCTAACCGTCAACTGGCAGGGTTGTGCCGACGCCGGCTTGTGCTATGCCCCTGCCAGTGCCGAACTGCAAGTGGCCTTGACCGGCCTCGGCGCCGCGGCCAACCTGGTCACGTCCGGTACGGCCGGGGTCACGCCGGCTCCCGTGATGCCAGCCGCCCCGGTCGCGGCGGACCCGATTGCGGCGGCGCTCACCGGCGGCAATCTGTTGCGCACACTGGGCGTGTTCTGGCTGGCCGGCTTGCTGCTTTCGTTCACGCCCTGCGTGTTACCGATGGTGCCCATCCTGTCCTCGCTGATTGCCGGACAAGCGGGACCGACCAGCCGCCTGCGCGGTTTCTTGCTCGCGCTGGCGTATTCGCTGGGCATGGCGCTGGTCTATGCCGGCTTTGGCGTGGCCGCCGGACTGGCTGGTGAAGGCCTTGCTGCCGCGCTGCAAAATCCTTGGGTATTGGGTGGATTTGCGATGCTGCTGACCACGCTGGCGCTGTCGATGTTCGGTTGCTACGACTTGCAGATGCCGGCATGCATCCAGCAACGGGCCAGCGGCTGGTCGAACCGTTTCCGGGGCGGATCGTATGCCGGCGTGTTCTTCATGGGGGGCGTGTCGGCGCTGGTGGTCGGTCCTTGCGTTGCAGCACCGCTGGCCGGAGCACTGGTCTACATCAGCCAGACTGGCGATGTCGTGCTCGGTGGTCTGGCACTGTTTGCGATGGCGCTGGGGATGGCCGTGCCGCTGTTGCTGGTGGGCTTGTCGGCGGGCAGTCTGTTGCCGCGGGCGGGGGCCTGGATGGAGCGCGTCCGGCAACTGTTCGGCATGCTGTTGCTGGGCGTGGCGATCTGGATGGTGACCCCGGTGTTGCCGGTGCCCTTGCAGATGCTGCTCTGGGCCGGCTGGTTGCTGGCGGCGGCAGCGTGGCTGGGCTTGTTCGGTAGCGCACAACACGGTGCGGCGCTAGCCGGTCGGGCAGGTGCCGCAGGGCTGGCGATCCTCGCGGTGATTCTGCTGGTGGGGGCGGCGTCCGGTGGCCGCTCGGTGTTGCAGCCGCTGGCGCACTGGCGCGGGCAGGGTACCCCGGCCGACCCGGGCGCACTCCGCGTCAGCCGGGTCGCCAACAGCGCGGCGTTGGATGCCGCATTGGCCACGGCGTATCAGCAAGGCCAGCCCGTCATGCTCGATTTTTATGCCGACTGGTGCGTC
>AEPR01000318.1 GCA_000195205.2 Oxalobacteraceae bacterium IMCC9480
CACCCTACAGTGATACAGGGTCAGGTCTTGCGCGGCTTGGCGGGTGTCGCCGCTTTTTTTGCGGGTGCCGGCTTGGCGGCGGCAGCGGGCTTGGCCGCACTGGCGGCCTTCGGTGCAGCGACCGGTTCCGGCGGAATCGCGTTGGCTACCGCTTGCTGGAACTGTTCCTGCAACATGGTCCACCAGGCGTTCGGATTGGCCATCGGCGGCGCGGCAGCCGGTGCTTCGGGCGCGGGGGCGGTTGCGGTTGCAGGTGCCGCAGTCGCCTTGAAAAACGCTTCGTAAGGCGATGGCTGTGCCGGTGCGTCCGGTTCGGTCGGCTTCATGGCCGCGCTGAAATTGGCGCTCATCGATTGCAGCGTGGAGATCGTCGCGCTCTGCACTTCCAGCGCCTTGATGGTCCCGCCCAGCATGTTCATGTTCAGCGTCAGCCAGCTTTCGACCGCTTTCAGATCGGTGATCTGCTTGTTGATTTCTTCCAGCGACAAGGTCGGCATGACCATGCCCGGCATGCTGGCTCCCGGCAAGGTCACGCCGCCCCACAGTTTTTGCATGAATTCCAGCGTGTCGGTCATTGCGCCTGCGCCGGGCATGTTTGGCATCGAAGATTTCATCATCATGTGTCCCCAAGAGTGAGCGTCGAGATTAGCAGAGAACGCCCTGCCCCGGCCACGCAATTCAATAGCGCGTCATCGTGCAGGTGCTCGGCTGCGCGGTCGCCGGCATCGGCAAATAACGCTCGGTCCTGAAGCCGTAACCGCTGCCTTCGTTATCGAAGCGCACGCCGCCCTCGCCCTGCTTTTGCATCACCGAGACATACAGCGGCTGGAGCAGCTGGTGGTCGGCAGCACGCATCGTGGCGTCATGAAACCCATTGGCAAAGCGGGCACCTTCGAGCGCCGTGGCAACGCGCGCCGCCTCGGTGCTGCCGGCCCGTTCGATGGCGCTGGCCAGCATCTCTATCATCACGCGCATGCGCAGATGCACGTAGTCATCCTGCGGCTGTGGAAAGCGCTGCCGGAACGATTGGTAAAACGCATCGCTGGCCGCGCCGCCGACATTCGGATGCCATTCGGCGACTGCGCGAACGCGCCCGACGCCGGCGTCACCGATGGCGGCCGGAGCACCAAGGCCATTGCCGTAGAACGTATAAAACTTCAGGTTCAGGCCCGACTCGCGCGCTGCCTTGACCAGCAGCGTGAGGTCATTGCCCCAGTTGCCGGTGATGACCGTGTCGGCACCACTAGCCCGGATTTTCGCGGCATACGGCGAGAAATCCTTGACCTTGCCGATCGGATGAAATTCGTCACCGACGATACGGATATCGGGGCGCTTGGCAGCGAGCATGCTGCGCGCCGCGGTGGCGACCTGATGGCCGAAACTGTAATCCTGGCCGATCAGGTAGACCTTGCTCGCGCGGCTGTCGCCCTCGATCACATCGGTTAGCGCCTGCATGCGCATGTCGGCATTGGCATCGAACCTGAAATGCCAGAAGCTGCATTTTTCATTGGTCAGGACCGGATCGACGGCCGAGTAATTCAGGAACAGCAGGCGGTTGTCGGGGCTGCGCTCGTTGTGCTTGTTGATCGCATCGATGAGGCCGGCCGCGACGGCGGAGCTGTTGCCCTGCAAGACAAACGGAATATGCCGGTCGGTCACGTGGCGCAAGGCGATCAGCGATTCGTCGATGGTTTGCTTGTTGTCGAGCACGCTCAGTTCCAGCAAGTGACGACCATCCTTGAGTCGCACGCCGCCGCGGGCATTGACGACCTCGATGGCCAGTTGCACGTTGCGCTGCACGGCGTCGCCGGCATTGGCGAAGGGGCCGGACATGCCTTCTATCATCGCGATCCGGATAGCCGGCAGTGCGGCCTGCGTGGTGGCTCCGAAGCCGGACAGGCAGGCAGCCAGCAGCAGGTGTCGTATTGGCGATCGCATCGGCGTGTCCCATCAAAAAAAGAACGCATTTTACGCGTCGGGATGATTCAGGGTGTTACGCCGCAAGCCGGGTGCGCGCTGCAACGTTTACACTGCCCCCATGACAAATCCGTCCACCTTCGAGAAGCCGCTGCAGCGCTGGAAACGCCCCGTCACGGTGACGCTCGTAGCGCTGCTGCTGCATCTGCTGGCGTTTGACTGGCTCAGTACGCGCGCCAAGCCGCCGCGGCCGCGTCCGCACGACGGGCAGGTGCTGACGATACAGTTGCAAGCCGAGCTGGCGCGCCCGACGCCACCACCACCGCCCTTGCCGGTACCGGTGCCGCCGGCACCGCGCAAGCTGCGGGTGCCGGTGATCACAGCGCCGGAGATTGTGGCTGAGGTGGCTGAGGTGGCTGAGGTAGCGGAAGTGACTGAGGTACCCGCGACGCCGGTGCCGGTCGCTCTCGCCACGCCGGAAGCAGTCCCGCCACCACCCGCGCCACCGCTTGCCGAACCCGTACCGGAAGCCCCCGCCGCCCGCACCTTCAAGACCGCGCCGCCACCATCGGCCGAAGTGAACTACGCGGTCCAGGCGCTACGCGACGGTAGAATCGTCTACGGCAGCGGCAAAATCGGCTGGCGGCGCAGCGGCGACAATTACGTCATCAATGGCGAAGCCGGCGTGCTGTTCTTTACGGTGCTCAGTTTCCAGAGCGTCGGCAGCCTCGATGCGCAAGGCGTCGCGCCGCTGAAGTACAGCGAAAAGCGCTTCCGTAAAGCCGAGACGAATACCCACTTCCAGCAAGCTGCCAAACTCATCAGTTTTTCATCATCGACCGCGACCTATCCGCGCACCGGCGGCGAACAGGACCGCGCCAGCATCGTGTGGCAACTGGCCGCGATCGGACGCGGCGATGCAGCCCAGTTTGCGGCCGGCACCGAACTCGATATCTTCGTGGCCGGTGTGCGCGATGCCGAAACCTGGCAGATCCGGGCGCTCGGCGAAGAAACCCTCGCGCTGGGTGGCGAACAACTCGCCACCTGGCATTTTCTGCGCCAACCCCGACCCGGATCCTACGAACCCCGGGTCGAATTCTGGCTGGCACCCTCACGCGACTGGTATCCGGTGCGGCTGCGCCAGACCGAAACCAACGGCGATTATCTCGATATGACGATGTCATCGATCACGCCGCTGGCCGAGCACTAACCCTCTTTTTGAACGGAGTTTTCATGACCGCATTTCCGCTGCGACATCTTGTCGCCACCACCGTGCTCCTGTGCGCCAGCCTGTCGGCCAGCGCCCAGCATGCCGCCCCCAAACGTCAGTTCACGCTGCCTCCATCGGCCGATCTGACCTACGCAATCCGCGCCCGCCAGAGCGGCCTGTCGCTCAGCGGCGAAGCGCAAGTCAAGTGGCGCACCACGCCCGGCAAATACAGCGTCAGCACCGAAACCCGCTCGCCGCTGGTCGGCAAAATCGTCGAAGCCAGCAGCGACGGCAGCATCGATGCCTTCGGCCTGGCACCGGCCAGCTTCACTGAAAAACGCTGGCGCAAGGACCCGACCACGACCACCTTCGACCGCGCCGGCAAGGTGATCAGTTTCGCCCCGGCCGCCGCGACTTTTCCATTGCTCGGTGGCGAGCAGGATCGCAATAGCGCGATCTGGCAATTGATCGCGGTGGCGCGTGCCAATGCGGCCGCGTTCAAGGTCGATTCGTCGTGGGAATTTTTTGTCGCCGGCCCGCGCGATGCCGAGCCGTGGATCTTCAAGGTTGGTCAAGGAAGAGTCGCTCGCCACCGCGCTGGGCGAACAGCGCAGCGTGCATGTGATGCGCGCACCACCACCGGATTCAAAAGAGCAGCAGCTCGACATCTGGCTTGCGCCGGGGATGGAATGGTATCCGGTGAAGTTGCGCTTCTCGGAATCGGATGGCGACTTCATCGAGCAGTCGCTGGAAAAAATCGGCAAGGTGGGCAGCTAGGCCGGAGCACCAACCGGATTCTGCGCCAGGTCAATGACGGCTGGCGCAAGGTCTCCAGAATCGATTGAAGAAGGCGATCGCCGCCGTCAGCGGCCGGATTCCTTCCTCTCGCTAATTTGCTCTGGAGCCCATCATGACAACCCGGATTGCTTCGATGTACACCTGGCTGGCTGCCGTCTTCGCCATCCTCCTGCTGACCTGTGCCGGCAACGCGCCGGCCGCTCCGTTTGTGACGGTCGGCAACCCCTCGACCAATGAAGCCAGCGTCATCGACATGGCCAATTTCAATGCCCGTGTGGTCGCGCCGCTCGATGGCGCTACCCGCATCGTTGCCAGCACAGCGGCCGGCAAAGTGTTCATGAACACCAGCGCCGGCATCGCCATCATCGACCCCGCCAGTGCCACGGTGGTCGATCGCATTGCGGTCCCGGTGCCGGTCACCGATCTGGTGGTCGATGCCGCCGGGGTCCGCCTGTATGCGCTCAGCGCCAACGCCGTGCGCGTCATCAACATCACGACCCGCACGGTGCTGGCCACCATCCCGCTCAGTGCCGCACCGATCGCGCTGGCAGCCGATGACGAAGGCGCGCGCGCCTACGTGCTATCGCCGGGCCGGCTCGACATGATTTATGCGCCCAGCGGTGCAGTGATCAAGTCGGTGGCGGTCGATCCGTCGGCCAGCACGCTGGCCCTGAACCACGGGGGCGGAAAACTGTATGTGGCCAGCAGTGGCACGGTCACGGGAAGCAGCGCCGGCATCGCCATCGTGCACGGTGCCACGCTGGAGATTGAAAAATTCATCCCGACCGCCGGCGTGGCGGCCGGCCTGCATCCGGCCCGGCTGACCATCAGCCCGCGCGATGACAAGGTCTACGTCTTTGGCGGCGATGCCACCAGCAAGGTCGCCAGCTATCTGGTGCTCGACACCGCCAGCGCCACCGTGCGCGCGGTCCAGGTGCCGATCACGCAATCGTCGCAAACGCTGCTGACCGCCTTCAACGGTCCGGTCCTGCTCAGCCCTGACGGCAGCAAGCTCTATGTCGGCGGCGGCTCGACCCCCGGTGCCAACGTGATTGCCGAAATCGATACGGCCACCGGCACCAACAGCCGCGTGCTCGCGCTGCCCAGCAACGGTGCCGAATACCACTATTTGAACGGGCTGGCCGGCAGCAGTGCCGGCGGGCGCTTCGTGCTGGTCGGGTTCATTTTCGAGCACCGCATCCACAGCGCTAGCGAACCGCACAGCGTCGGCTTCGTCGATGTCGGCAGCGGCACCACGATGGCCAATGTCGTGTTCGGACAAGGCAGTCTGCGCAGCACCGCGGTGTTTTGGTGACGTGCTCGATCCGGGACGACAGGAAGTGCAATCGAGCACGACGCTGTTGCAGAGCGAGCCCAACTCGGCCGCCCGCGATGCCACGCAGACCTTTGTCGCCAACGTCAGCGGCAAGACACCTACCGGCCAGGTGGTGTTTGTCTTCAAGGATGACAGCCAGGTCGATCAGCGGATAGCCCGCGTGACAGTTGCACTCAAAGGTCCTGTGGCCACGCTGGTACTGCCCTCCTGCGATGCCAACTGGACCGAGAAGAAGCTGCACCTGGTCGCCTGCACCTCACGGTTTCTGGTGACCGCCCGCTACAAGGGCGACGACGACAACCTGAAAAGCAGCTCGCAGGAAATGGTGGCTTTCCGCTACTGAAAATACCGCTCAGTCAGCGCAGCTACCAGCACCCCGTCGTCGTGTTCGCCGAACCGCCGGCGGTCCGGTTGGACTGCACGCCGAAGTTATTGAAGACAAAGGTGTTGCAGGCATCGGCGACCTGATCACCGACCGGCGTGGCGGTGATGGTGTAGTCCGACACGGTCGCTTGCGTGATGTTCAGCGCATAGCTCGTGTTGCCGCCGGTGATCAGGCTGATCGGGAAATCGCTACCGTAATTGAGTGCCGTACCGGACAGCGAGTACTGGTTGTTCGTCGCGAAGAATTTTTCTTCGCGGGCGGCCAGTTCCAGGATGGCGGACTTGGCATCGACGCGGCGACCCTTGCGCACTTGCTGCGTGTAGGACGGATACGCGATCGATGCCAGGATCGCGACGATGGCGACCACGATCATCAGTTCGACAAGCGTAAAGCCGTGTTGCAGCCGGTTGGTCATGATGGCGGTCCTTGCAGTAAAAAGTGTCAACGCAGTTTCACCCAGGTGAGCCGGCCGGAGCGCCCGGCGGGCGGATTGATTTCGGTCACGATGCCAACTCCGGAAATGGTTTGCTGGACCAGGAAGGGACTGCCGCCGGCCGTCACGATGGAAGGCGAACCGGTCGCGCTCAGGCCCAGTCCGGAAATAATTGCCTTGCCGGTCGCGAAGATCCCGGCCGTCTTCGCCGCATTCTCGAACAGCGATGTCGTCAGCGCCCCGCCCGTATCCGCCGAAATCGCCATCGTGTAGCCCGACGACAGCTGGTTCGAGCAGCTCAGTGTCTGCGCCACCGCCGGCAGCGTGGTGTTAAAAATCAAGGCGCCGTAAGCCAGTTGCGGGTTGTAGATGATCTGCTCGTTCGATGAAAAATTGAGCTTCCAGCCGAACTGGCTGTTGCCGCTGGCGCAGACGGAGCTGCCTTTCCAGCACACCGGATTTTGCGAGACGGTCCGGAAACCCGAGACGCTGCCGCTACCGCCGCCGCTGGTGGTGATGGTTTGCAGCGCGAGGTTGCTGACCGAAAAAGATTGCGACGCGGCCAGCGAGACATAGTTCACCAGGCTCTTGCCATTCCAGCTCGCCATGTTCCAGTCCCAGATGCCATAGAAGGACTGGTTGTTGCCGGCATAGGCCGCGCCACTGGTCAGCGTTTGCGGCAACTGTTCGCCGGTACCGAAGGCGACCACGATGCGCGAATTGCCGGTTGACTGGACGACCGAGTTGACGGTCAGCGAGGTCGTGATCGGTTGTCCGGACGGCGTCGAAAATAGCGGCGTGCTGCCGGCCGCCCATTGCGCCGGATCCTTGCTGGTCAGGTCGAAGCGCCAGACCTTGCCCTGGTAATCGCCGGCATACAGGTAATCGGTCACGTAATCACTATCAAGGTCGGCCGCAACGACATAGTCGATACCGTTTTTGGACGACAGACTGGCCGCGCCGGTATCCAGAAAGCGGAACGCGCGCGCGCCCGTCGTGGCATTGACGCTCATGATGAAAACACCGGCGGTCCCGGTGGCGCTGTTGCGGCCGTTGCCGAAGATTACCGCCCAGTTGCCATCATGCAGACGCCGGATGATAGGCGTGCCGTACTGGCTGCCCAGGCTGGTGTTGCAGGTCACATTGACGCAGGCGATGCTGCTCGAATCCCATTCGCCCAGCACCAGGCTGGACGCATTGCTTTCATTAAAACGGGCGGGATCGGTAATGTCGAGTGCGTACAGCACGCCATTGGCAGAACTGGTCTTGTCATTGATGGTGCCGGTCGCGTTGCCGCCGGCACCGAGTCCACCGACCAGCCAGGTATGCCAGGCACCGCTGTAAAACAGGTCGCCGCTGCCGGGTGTCGCGTCGACATACGCGTTGTGCGCATACTGCGTCGACGAAAAATCCAGTGCCGTGTTGGCCGGATGAATACTGCTGATCACCGCCGCCGGCACATAGCTGAGTACATCGATGCCGTCGTTGGGCGTGACGCTGGTGCTGAACTTCTGGCTCGCATCATTGGCCCCGGCGCGAAAGCCGTGCAGCATGCCATCGTTGGCACCGACGTAGACCGTATGCGGACGGGTTGCGTGCGTGCTGGAAAAACTGGCATAGGCGCTTCCGAATTCGGCCACCGTGGTCTTGAACAGCAGGTCGGTGCCGGCGGTGTCATACGGCAGCGACGGCGCACCGACCCAGGTCGGGCTGGAGTTCATGATGTCGCCCAGCACGCTGTCGCGCCGCCGGAAACTCCCGGTACCGAGGCCACTGAGCAGCACCTCGGCGCTCCGGTCACCGCGCAGGAAACTGGTGCGCAACGCGCCATCGGTCGAACCACCCAGAAGATTTTTCTGCGCCGTCGTCAAGCTGTCGTACTGGAACGCAATCCCGCTGGTCCCGCTCCAGCTCAGCAGCGTGCGCGTCTGCGGATTTTGCGCAGTGGTGGTCGTGCCGGTAGCCGCACAGGCACCGCCGGTCAGCGAGCAACTGCCATCCCAATTGGCCACGGGATTGATCGATACATTGCCGGCTGCATCCGCGACCAGACTCGATGCGGTCAGCTGTCCCCAGGAATTTTGCGGATGGTAGTAGGCCAGATAGACTTGCGAGCCGGCTTGTACGCGCGCCGATTGCTGCACGTTAGTACCCGCAGAACCGCTTGCCGCATTGATCTGCGCGGCCTTGAAACACAGGATTTCATGGACGTTGCTGCCGCCGCCGGTGCCGGAAGTAAAGCCGAAACGAAAGCTGGAAGGCAGCGGACCATTGTTGGCCGTGATCGACTGCTTGGCGATGACCGGCTGCGCCACGCCGTTATTGATGTTGTAGGACAGGCTGAGCAAACCGTCCTGCGTGATGCTCAGGTCATACGAAAAGATATTCGCGTTGGCGCGCAAGGGCCGGTTCATCGCTTGCTGGTTGAAGATCGGTGCGGACACCTTGAGCGGCTGGACCAGCAGCTGGTAATCGCGCACGGGTTCGGTGGTGGATTTTTTGTTCGATATTGATTTGCCGTTGGCATCGGTCACGGTCCGGCCACTCCAGTTCTGGAGCACACCAGTGGCGCAGGTATTTTGCACGGCCGAGATCCGGTCAGACGACGACAGCCGTGTCGGGTAGTACGAATCGTTCAGGAGATACAGTGCGGTGAAGGTAATGCTGCCCGACCCGCGCACGACGATGGTGCCGGGGTTGGGCCCGCTGCCGTCGGAGGTCGAATCGTTCTTGTTCGAGAAATTGCCGAACTCGTCGATGGCCACCCCGAGATAACCGCCATCAACGCCATCGCCGGGGCTCTTGCCTTGCGAGCAGCTGTAGCCGAGGCTGCCGCCGTAGGACCCGATCGACGGATCCTTGTTGCCATCCATCAGGAAGAACGCGATACCGTCCGCGCCGGATTTGCCGGCGTTCCCGGAGATCCCGTTCGAGT
>AEPR01000317.1 GCA_000195205.2 Oxalobacteraceae bacterium IMCC9480
ATGGTCGAGCTCGCGCATCAGCGACGATTCGGTGATTTCGATTTCCAGCAATTCGGGCGGGATCAGGAATTCATCGAGCAGGACATTGAGATGGCGCACCAGATCGACCGAGGCGATATCCTGCATCGACAGGTTGATGGCAACCGGCAAGTCGGCATGTCCTTGCGAGCGCCAGCGTGCCTGGGTCGCGATCGCGTGGCGCATCACCCAACGGTCGATGCGCACGATCTGGCCGCTGCGTTCGGCAATCGGGATGAACACCGCCGGTGAAATCGGACCGCGCACCGGATGATCCCAGCGCAGTAGCGCTTCCACCCCGACCACGCGGAAACTGGCCAGGTCGATCTTGGGCTGGAAGACCAGCGACAGTTCGTTGTTCTCGACCGCGCATGCCAGGTCGCCTTCGAGCTGATAGCTGTCGGCCTGATCCGATTCCATCGCCGGATCGAACACGACGCTGCGCGAACGCCCGGCTGCCTTGGCCTGATACAGCGCCAGGTCGGCCCGTCGCAACAGGTCGCCGACGGTCTGTCCATGCCGTGGCGGGATCGCAATCCCGACCGAAATCCCGAGGGTCAGTGGCTGGCCATTGAGCAGGAAAGGTGGAGCGACTGCTTCGTGCAGGCGATCGGCCACGCTGAGCACCAGTGCCGGATCGGCTTGCGGCAGGCGCATCAGCAGCATGAATTCATCTCCTCCCAGGCGTGCCAGTAAATCAAATTCGCGCACCGCCGACTGCAGTCGCAAGCTCAGTTCCTGCAGTATCTGGTCGCCGGCGGCATGGCCGTAATTGTCATTGATGCGCTTGAAATGATCGATGTCGAGCAGGATCAGGGCCGAGTTGAATTTGCCGTTTTTGAGCCATCCGGTGACTTCGTCTTCCATCGCGCGCCGGTTGAACAGACCGGTCAGCGGATCGTGGTGCGCGCGCCATTGCAGCTTGCGGTGCAGCACGTCATTGGCCTGGCTCCGGCGCACGTCGCAGAGGATGTAAAGCAGTTTTTCCAGCGCGCTCGCCTCGATGCTGGTCCATGCCTGCGAGCGTCCGCCAACGGATTGCTGCCATTCCGCAAAGGACCGGCGTGGCTGCAGCCCGAGCCGTCCATCCGGCAGGACCACGGTATTTTTTTCAGGTTCGCCGGCCCAGCGCACTTGCTGGATCTGCTCCTGGCGCAGCAGGCAGCAGAACACCTGTGGCATGCCGGCACGCTGGGCCAGCATCAGGCCGGCGGCATCCGGCAGGGTTGCCAGTCGCTGCAGCGAGGGGCAGGGCAAGCGATCCCAGTGCCGGATCGTGACGGTATCGTTGGTCGCGCCGGCAGCCGGTCCGGCTTGTGCGGCGATGTCGTCGAGTACCTGTTCGGCGGATCCGGCTTGCCGGTCAGTGCCGCCGACATACATCACGTCGTCGATCCGCACGCCCAGTCCGCTGGCACCGAACGCCGTCAGCAATTGGGGAAGCCGTGCGGCCAGCACCTGCGGAATATTGCCGACCAAAATCAAATGCTGCTGCAGGCTGGCGAGCAGCTCGTCAAGATGGCGACGACGCGCGACTTCTTCCATTTCGCACAGCGCAGCGATGCGGATGCTGGCCACTTCCGCGACCAGTTCGCACAGTTGGCGCAAGCCATCACGGACCTGGTACGGCGGCACCTTCGGTGCATGGTGGTGGCAGGTGATCAGACCCCATAGCTTGCCATCGACGATGATGGACAAGGTCATCGTGGCGCAAACGCGCATGTTTCGCAGGTAGTTCCGGTGGACCGGCGACAGGCTGCGCAGCAAGCAGTGGCTTTGGTCTAGCAGTCGCGTCGCCGGCAGCAAGGTATCGGCTTCGGCATCGACATCGACCAGAATGCGCAGGGTATTGGTCAGGTAGAGGTGGCGCGCCTGGCTCGGAATATCGGACGCCGGGAAGCGCAATCCAAGGTAGCGCTTCTCATACCCGCTGGCCGTGTGCTCGGCGAGGACTTCTCCGCTGTCGTCGGGCAGGAAACGATAAATCATGACCCGGTCGAAGAGGCTCAATTGCTGGACCGCTACCGCGCACTCCTGACAGAACGCGATAAGGCCATCGGCCTGGCGCAGCTGCGCCACGGTGTTGGTCATGTCGGCAAGCAGGCGATTCTGTCGCAAGCGCTCTTCGGCATTGCTATCGAGCGGCAGCCATTCGAGGATGACCGTGTCACCGCAGCGATGCCCCAGGCATTCCCAGGCGCAGTCCGTCACGCGCTTGCGCTTGCTGGTGGTCCTGGCCATGCGCGGACGCCACGGCAGAATCGGCGGATTGATCACCGGCAGGTCGGCCAGCACGTGGCTGCCGGTCCCATCGACCCAGTCGGTCAGTGCCGTGCCCAGCATCGCGGCGGCGTCCGGTAAGCCCGGCCAGTGGCGCGTGATACCGCTCGACACCTGCACGATACGTGCACTGGCCAGGTCCACCGCCATCACGAAGCCGTGCGGCTGCACGGTACCGAGCAGGTGGATCGCTTCCTGTGCGCAGGATTGTTCCAGCTCCGCTGAAATCGAATGGTCAGGGTGGGTCATGGGGTGTGCTTTCTGTCAGCGCAGCGTCAGGACGAGGACTCCTGACAAGCCAAGCTTCTTTTGGTTTTGGTGAATGATAACTGAATGTCCCTGAAATATTGCAAGACAGAATCATCATTTTTTGGAAAATTTCAAGTTCACGGTGGATTCGTTCCTGCCTGTCAGGATCGCCGCACCCGCCCGACCAAGCCCTACTTTGCCGTTTCGGTTTATCCTGACCCCTGTCGCACTTTGAGGACCATTTATGCACGCAACACTTCCGTTACTGGTTGCCACCGACTTTCCGGCGCTGCGACGCCAGCGTCCCGATACCCTGCAAA